>CALMVM010000451.1 GCA_937873255.1 uncultured Verrucomicrobiota bacterium
GGGTGGCGCTGCTGCGGGCGTTCGGCGCGCGGGTCGGACGCGGCGTGGTCGTGCGCGCCAACGTGAACATCTCGTTCCCCTGGCGGCTGACCGTCGGCGACCACGTCTGGATCGGCGAGGACGTGGGCATTCTGAGCCTGGCGGAGGTGGCCATCGAGAGCAACGTCTGCGTCAGCCAGCGGGTGTATCTGTGTACGGGCAGCCACGATTATCGCCGGGACGACTTCAAGCTCGTGACCCGGCCGATCACGGTGCGCGCGGGGTGCTGGATCGCGGCGGCGGCGTTCGTCGCGCCGGGGGTGGAAATCGGCGCGGGAGCGGTGGTGGCGGCCGGCAGCGTGGTCACCCGCGACGTGCCGCCCAATACCCTCGTGCGCGGCAACCCGGCGCAGGTTGTCAAGGCACTTCGAGGCGCGGAGTGACGCGGGCGAAAAAGCCGATGCGCTTTCTTTTTCTCAACCAGTACGGCCCGCCCGATCCCGTGCCCACCGCGCGCCTGCTGGGCGAACTGGCCGACGGCCTGCGTGCGGACGGCCATACGGTGGAAATCCTTTCGCAGGATCAGAGCTACCAGGGACGGCCCACGCGGGGCGGACGGCTCCGGCGCGAACTCCGGGCTTCCTGGGCGATCCTGCGCGCCGGCTGGAAGCGCAAGGACGGCAAACCCGACGTGGTGCTGGCGTTGTCCTCACCGCCCGGGCTGCCGGTCGTCGGGGCGCTGCTGGCGTGGCGGCACCGGGCACGGTTGGCTCATTGGGCCATGGACCTCTACCCCGAACTCGCCCTCGCGCTGGGCGAAATCCGGGCCGGGAGCCCCGTGGCGCGCATCGTGGCGGCGGCGATGCGGTGGGCGTACCGCCGCGCGGCGCTCGTCGTCGCGCTGGATGAGGACATGCGCGATCACTTGCAGCCTTTCTGCCGCACGGAGGTCCGCGTGCTGGAACCCTGGCTCGCTCCGGCGGTCGAACGGCAGATCGAGGCCGCCGCGCTCGACGGATCAAAACCGTCCGCCCCGTGGACCTGGCTGTACTCGGGCAATCTCGGACGGGCGCACGAGTGGCGCGCGTTGCTCGACGCGCAGGCGCGGCTCGAAGCCCTCGGCCTGCCCATCCACCTCGTCTTCCAGGGGGACGGCGCGTCGCGTGCCCCGGCCATGGCGTACGCGGAACGACTGGGCCTGCGCCTCTGCGGCTGGAAGGACTACGTGCCCGAGACGGAATTGCTGTCCACCCTGCTGGAAGCACAACTGCTCGTGGCCACCCAGCGGCCCGAAACGCGCGGGCTGCTCTGGCCCAGCAAGCTGGCGCTGCTCGAACGACTGCCGCGCCCCGTTCTTTTCGTCGGCCCGCCCCGTGGGACGATTGCCGAACGGCTGCGGCAGCGGGGGAATGCGGGCGTGTTCGCGCCGGACCAGGCTCGGGACATCGCGGACTGGATCGCGGCGTCGTACCTCCGATCATCCGAGGCGGCTCCCGTCCGGTACAAAAGCGAATGGCCGACACAAAAGGACGCGTGTGCCGCTTTGGCGGGATGGCTGGCGGAGTGCGCCGGTTGACGCGCCGGCAAGTCGGCTCCCCGACCGGACGGCCGCCTACGGCCAGCCCACGGACCTGCTCCAGCCATGACCCGCTCCCGTCGGGGCTCTCGTCGTCACCTGGTGTTCAAACCCAACGTTTATGGAACGGCCATTCCTGCGGGGAGGAACTCATCGACCGGGCGACCGCGGCGCGGCGCGGCGCACCACGAGGCTGGGATGGTAGTCGGTGTTGGCCATCCACTCGCCGTCGTCGCTGAAGGCGATGCCGGCACAGGTGCTATTGAGCGGAAAATCCATGAGCGGCAGCGCCGGCGCCCAATCCCAGAGGGTGAGTCGATGATCATCGATGGCCACGGCGAGACGGCGGGCCGACGGGGCAAAAGCCAGCGCGGTCACGACCGGCACAAACTCGGTCCGCCGGAGCAGGCGCGGCGGGGCGGGCAGTCCCCCGATGTCGTAAACCGCAAAGCCGCCGTCCGGCAGAGCGCCCGCGAGCCACGAATGTTTGGCGTCGAAGGCCAGCGGCGCGGGATAATAACCATTCGCGCGGAAAGGCATGGCAATGGCCACGGACGCCCCCGCAACGGGAAGGTAGTGCAGCGTGGAATCCTTGCCAATCGCCACGACGGCGGGTTGCGCGAGACTCCCGTTCCCCACCACGAAGACACTGAACGGACCACCGGGGAGATTCCACTCGCGCACGACCGCACGGGTCTTCCAGTCGAGCAGGCGCACCCCCGTGGGCACGCCGACGGCCAGGCGGCTGCCGTCGGCGAACGCGCAGGCCGACCATGCCTCGCCCGTTTGCGGCAGGGCGGTTTGCTCGAAGCGATCCCCGTTTTGTCGAACCGCGACCAGGCCGTCCCCGTTCCGGGTAAGAACCGAGCCGTCGGGACCAGCGGCTGGCAGGACGCTCCACTCCGCGGCCGGCTGCCGCGCGAACTCCGCCGCCGGCACCGGGGTGGCGCCCGTATTGGATTTGCCGATCCCCACGTATTCGAGCCGATCACGCTGCCACGACTGGAATGCGACGTGGCGTGAATCCGGCGTGAAGACGATGCCACGGCCTTCGGGATATTCGCCGCCGAAAAACCCTTCGGTGGCCGACGCCGACACGGCGGGGGGCAGTTCGGGACGGATCTCCAGGCCGCCCGATGCCAGCAGGGCGAGCACGCGTCCGCCGTTGAGCGAAAAGAGGGCGTGCGCGCCCGGGGCCGGCAGAGCTTTCACCAGGCCGCCTTCCGCGAGCAGGAGGGCATCCCCGACCGCCAGCCAGTGTCCGTCCGGCAGGAAATTCAGGCGGCGGACCTGGGAGGATTTCGGGGCAGCGTCCGCCGCCTCCTCCGTTCCGCTGGACCGGGCGGCCGTCAAGGTTCCGACCAGCCTGCTTGCCGGACGGGTGGCAGGACCGGCGTAGATATTCCGGCCACGGCCGACGACGAGCCGGTCGCGCACGTCGTCGAGGTCGAAGTCGTCCACGCCGACACCGGCCTCGTCCTCGTTGGTCGAGAGGGTCTGAAGTCCCGGCAAGGAGAAAATTTCCAGGTCGTTGTAGCTGTTTTCCGCGACCGCCATCCGTCCGGCCGGGCCGACGGCAAGGGAATGGCCGTGGATCTTCCAACGGGTGAACGGGCGCTCGTTGAGCACCCTTCCCGTGGAGGGGTCGAAGCGCGCCAGCCTGCCCGGCGAGGGCGTGGGGCCGTTGCCGCAGACGAGCAGGAGCGCCCCGCCGGTGGCCGCCGGTTCCCAGGCGATGTCACTCGCGCTGGAAAGAGGCGTGCTCCAGGATTCGCTCCCGTCGACGCGCGCGGCGTGCAGCACGTTGCCCTCGGGCAGCGACTCGATGGCGGCGACGCGCGATCCGTCCCCGGACACTTTGAGATGGGTCAGGTTGCCCCGGAAGGTCCGCTGCCCGATGACCCGGTTGCCGTGCAGGTCCACGATCCGCAACTGATTCCCCGCCGCGACAGCGGCCGTCGCGCCGTCCGGGCTGGCGGCGAGCACGCCGGGGTTGTCGAGGCCGGAGTCGGCGCTGGCCTCGGGCGGCGGCACGGCAGCCATGAGGTGACCCCACTCCCAGCCGCGCAGCCTTTCCGGCGTGGCGCGCAGCCTTTCCGCGGCGAGATGAGGTTCTCCGCGTTGCAGGTGGATGGCGGCGAGGTCGATGGCGGTCTGGTAGTTCTGGTGTTCGGAATATTCGCGCGCGTCCTCGGCCCGATGCTCGGCGATGAGCGCGCGGTTTTTTTCCCGTAACGCGCCGGCCTCGGCCTTGCGCGCCTGGATGGCGAGCACCGTGCCGATGCCCGCGGTGGCGATGATCCCGCCCAGGACCGCCACGGCCAACGCCACCGGCCAGCGGTGCCGCCGCAGGTAGCGCCGGGTCAGTTCGCCGAAGGTGGGAGGACGCGCGGACACGGGACGGTCGTCGAGCCAGCGCCGCACGTCCTCGGCGAACGCGTCGGCGGACGCATACCGTGCGTCGGGATCGGGGGCCATCGCCTTGCGCAGGATCTGGTCGAGGTCGCCCCGCGCGCCCTTGGTCTTGCCGGCGAGCCGGCCGGCCACCCCGGGCTGCTCGCTGAGCGGGGCGGGCGGATGCTCACGCAGGAACCGCGACCATTCTCCGGCCGGCAGGCGTTGCAAGGCCCCGGTGTCGAACGGCGGGCCGCCTGCGAGGGTCTCGTAAAGCACGGCCCCGAGCGAATAGATGTCGCTGCGCGTGTCCGCGCCGTCGCTGCCGGCGGCCTGCTCGGGACTCATGTAGGCGGGCGTCCCGACGACGTGGCCGAGCTGGGTGACGTGCGTGTGCCCGGCCCCGCCTGGCTCCAGCGCCTTGGCGATGCCGAAGTCGATGATCTTGGGCACGGGGCCGTTCGGAGTCTCCTCCACGAGCAGGTTGGAGGGTTTCAGGTCGCGGTGGAGGATTCCCTTCTGGTGGGCGTGCTGCACCGCGTCGGAGATCGACAGGAACAATCGCAGCCGATCCGGCAGGGATAGCGCCGCGACCTCGCAGTAATCCGTCACCGGCAGCCCGTCGACCTGCGCCATCGCGAACCAGGGCAGCCCTTCGGCCGTGAACCCGTTGTCGAGCGGTTCGACGATTTGGGGGTGCGAGAGCGACTGGATCGTCCGCTGTTCGGCGCGGAAACGGGCCAGGATGTCGCGCGAATCCATGCCGCGCTTGATGACCTTGAACGCGATCGGTCCTGCCTGGCCGGGGCGCACCGCGCTGTACACCTCGGCGAAACCGCCCTCGCCGAGCAGTTCGGCGATCTCGTAAGGTCCGACCGCCGTGCCGGCGGGCAAATGCCGGAAATGCGCCCCGGTCGGTGGGCGCAACGGATCGACGCCGCCCTGCGTCAACAGACACCCCGTGCAGAACGGCGCGCCGGCCAGCGGAGGATGCCGTTGGCAGCAGGAACACAGCGTCTGGCTGGCGTCGGCCATGAGGCTTGAATAAAACACCGTTTGGCAGACCGGGAAACGGGTTCGACGGCGGCGGCGTTCCGTGCGAACGGGCCGTGCGTCCCCGCCGCCTCGCGTTGGCGTTGGGAGACGGGGTACGCGATACCCGGCGCTGCCACCGGCTCGCGCCCGAAACTCGCGTTGCTTCGCTTGCCCGCCGGCCGCTCAGGGAGTTGCGGGCATCCTGTCGGGCTGGCGGCGAAACGTCAGCGCGGTCTGGCCGTCGGAATTGACCAGGCGTAGTCCGGGACCGTCGGGGAGGGTTTGCCAGCGCGCGGCGCGAGGCAACGCGGACAGGTAGGCCAGTTCCAGCTTCATGAGCGCGTCCGGCCCGCCGAGCCGGGTGGCGTGCAGGGGTGAGAGCCAGCGCAGGCCGCCGTCCGCGTCGGCGGCGTAGCTGCCCCGGTAGTCGTTGACGCCCGATTCGCCCGTGACCACGCCGTCCGGGCCGAAGCACAACGTGACGCGCGCCTCTCCCAGGGGGCGCTCGACGCCGCCGTCCACGAAGCGGGTCAGCGTCCAGCGGCCGGCCGCCGAACCGGCGTCCCCGTCTCCCGTGGGTGACCGCTGGCCCGGCGCGTCGTTCGGGCGCAGCGACATCACGATCAACAAGGAAACGAGGAGCCGGAGATTTTTCACGGGGAGAGGATCGCTCAACGCGCGGCGGCAGTCGCCCGGCGGCGGGCGAAGACGACCAACGCGGTCAGGCTGAGCGCCAGCAGCGCGTAGGTGGAAGGCTCCGGCACGGCGATGCCCTGGCCCAGGAGGTAATTGAAGTTGTCCGACTGCGCGACGCTGGCCCAGATCGAGCGGTCGCCGTAGTCGGAAGCGCCACCGGAGTTGGCGCCCTGGTAGCCGCCGTTGAGCACGCCGACGATCAAGTAGTTGCCGTTCTGGTCCTGTACGAGCAGCGGCCCGCCACTGTCGCCGCCTGCCGTGGTGGCTTCCAGGGTCAGGGGGATGGCCGAGCCGAGTGTGCTCCTGGTGGAGTCACGCGGGGAATCGAAGTCCGTCTGGAGCGAGAAGCCGGTGTTCGCCGGGTTGCTTGAGGTCGAGTAGAAGTCGATGGTGTTGTTTCCCGCGCGGCGCACACCGTCCTGCGAGTGGCTGACGGTGGAGAAATTATTGCCCGTGCCGTAGGTGCCGTAGCCCACCATCGTGCCGGTCTTGCCCAGCGGACTGGCCGTCGAGAAGCCCAGCCGCGCGGTGGGCAGAGTGCCGTTGACGAGCATGCCGAGGTTGAAGGTGATGACGGCCATGTCGTACTGCGAGGAAGCCGGGGTGAGGCCGTTGCCGCCGGCGATCCACATCGGCATGATCGACACCGAGGACGCCGGGGCGGAGACGTGCGCGGTCGCTGTCGAGCCGTCGCTGGAACTGGCCGCGCCGAAATACAGGTCGTAGGAGTTGGCGTCGGGCTTGCCGTCGGGCGTTTTCGCGTTGGCAGTGTTGTAGCTGTCCACGTTGTGGGCGGCGGTGAGGAACTTGTAGACGCCCGGCGTAGTGGTCTGCACGAGCATGCCGGTACCCGTGAAGGTGCCGACGGTGCCGACGGTATTGTTGAACGACACGTAGGCGATGGGCGAGAAGGCCGCGCTGGCCCCGAGGGCCACGTAGGGGTTGTCGGTGCCGGTGGAGTTGACGTTGGGCACGTCGTCGCGCATGGAGATGGCGCGCGCGGACGGCGCGAGGCCGGCGCAGGCGGCGGCCAGCGCGAAGGCGGAGGCCAGACCCCGGAGCGAGGTCAGGGAAGATGGCGGGATGGAGGAGCGGAATTTGATCATGAGGGCAAGGTCTGTCGGGATGGGTGACTGGTTTTTCGGTGAGGCGAAACAAACACCTCCCTACTTGTTCCAGGTCCGTTTCCGCGCCCGAATTACACGCGGGGAGCGAACTTCTCGAAAAAACCCGCTTTTTTCGTCGGCGGGTGGGCAAATCGGCCGGTTTTCGCTATCCCTTGCGTCCCATGATGCGGAACAGGTAGGACAATTCGTCCTGATATTCTTCTTCCCGTTCCAGGGTGGAGGCGATGGCCTGCCACAGGGCTTCCTTGTAACGCCCGCGCAGACGGTGCAGCCGTACGCGGAAGTTGGCGACGGTCATGCCCGACGCGGCGGCCGCCTCGATCTGCGGAACGCTGCCGCTTTCCAGAAGCCACGGCAGGAGCGCCGCGAATTCCTCTTCCTGTCCCGCCTGCCGGTACTGCCCGCGCAACGTGCCGAGTACCCCGCGCAGCAACGCGGACACCCAGGCACGGTCGAACGCCTCGGCGGGCGTCGCGCTCTCCGAGGCGAGGGTGTCCAGTTCGGCGACGACCTGCTCGTGGTCCATCGGTAGGGGAAGCTCGCCCGCGCCACGCTTCTGGCGGGATTCGTGGCGGCGGACGTTGGCCATGAAGTGGCGCAGGGCTGCCATCAGCCAGTTGCGCAGCCGGCCCTCGCGCGGGTTGGCGCGCTCCAGCAATTGCCGGCGCACGACCATTTCCAGAAAATCCTGCGTGAGGTCCTGCGCCTCGGCGTGAGGGCGGCCCGAACGCAGGATGTAGGCGTAGATCGGCGGCCAGTAGGCGCCGCACAGGTCGTCCAGCGCCGCGCCGGTCTCGGCCGGGTCGGTCAGGGACGCAATGAGCGTCCAGCGGGTGGCGGGAAAATCCATGCCGGGGGGCGGGTCAAGACACGAGGAGCAGTCTGGCAGCGCCCGCGCCCCGAAAAGACCATGCTCGCGCTGGCCGCTCTCATGCCCGGGGGAAGGGCCGACCGGAGACCGTCCCGTCCGCGCGAGTTTGCGGACGTGCGTCCCGGCAGGATAGCGGACGTGCGTCCCGGCAGGACAGCTCCGAAATACCCGGGCGTGGAGCAGAGGTCAAGGTGCGTTTTTCCATGAGGAGGTGATCGGTGGGTTGAAGGCAGCTTGCGTCCCTTCGCCTCGGATCATCGGGCGATGCGCAAAAACTCTGTAACTTGCTATCGCAATTTATTGCAGACTGACGACGAAACACTGCGGTTATTCGGACAGGCCGAGCTTGGGAATCCAGCCTCTCCAAGTATCACCCGGCATCGATGAACGCCGGCCCCGTCCACGACGGCGGTGCCGACGCGGATGGTTGCGCGTTCATCCAGGCAAACCATCCGGTGGTTGATCCTTATTTCTTTGTCTGGAATTGTTGCAGATACTTTTTGCGCTCTGCTTCAAGCGTCTGAGATGAGAATTCTCCGCCAACGAGGATCGACTCTCGCAGGACGCTTTGCGGGTCTGCGACGAGGCGGTAAAAACCGTCCGTGCCCAGATCGTATGATTCGTGTCCGACCGAAAGTCGTTGCGGGTACGAAGTGCCTTCTCGCTTGCCTTGAATCACGCTGACGTGCGAAAGCCCGGTGTAACGCTCCGACACCAGACGGGCGGCACCGGCACGGACAAACACGGGTTGGCCGTCCGCGTAGAACTGTTCGACCCAATTCCGGGGCTGCCCGGTCCCTTGGTCAAGAAACACGGTGATCTCGTAGATCAACTCGCCGTGCCGGAAGGTGAAGACGGTATGGGTACCGTTCGTGTCGAACGTTTTCTGGGAAACTCCGAAGTCGTCGGCGCTGCATCGACACGCCGCCGTGACGGCTATCAGCGCGCAAACGAGAACTGTGCAGGCAGTTTTCATAAAAAAATTGATTCAAGCGATCTGCGGTTTCATCGCCGGATCGCACGACGGTGTCTATTCGTGAGGTTCAAGCGTTGCTCGGGTTTCAGGAGAGCGCACATGGTAGTGGTGAAAGATCGGAAGCAAATGCCGTGCGGCAAATTTCTTCGTGGTTGCTGAGGCAAAGCGCAAGGAATCGGCGAAGCGCGGGTCGCCCAGCGAGAAAAAGATCCTGGCCAAGTAGTATCCCTGCACCTCGGCGTGCTCGCCATCCGCAGACTCGCAAACGCGAAAAATGTCCTGGATGGCCGCAGCCTCGCCGTGGCAGGCCCGCTCCACGACCGAGCCTGGCCGCCGCACGCGCATGTCGTCGGGACCGACGAGATGCGAGAGAACTTGCCGTGCCTTGGGATCAGGATAGTCGCTTTCGAGGGCAAGAAGGTACCGGGGCGGTTGGGGCGCGGTGCAAGCAGTCAGGAACAAACCGAGCGCGACAAAAAGAAAGCCTTTGTTCATGGCGCGATAAAAGGTCTGACGACGCCGGATTCACCGACGGTTCGCCATGTAGCGAAGAACATCTGCCAAACCGCAAGGCTGACCCCCTCATGGATACTACCAGCTTGATCGGGACAGCATCATTTCACGGCAACTCCCTCGAATTGTAAATCGCGATTCACGGACCGCGCGAGTCTTCCGCCGCCGTGCGGTCATTCGCTTTACTTGATCGCGCGCTCATGACAGGATGCCGTCACCGAGGACATCCGATGCACAAGTGGCTCCTGCTCGTCATTTTGTCCGCCGCATGCGCGGCCAACGCTCAAGACGCCACGGATTTCAGCCCTCCTCTTGAACTGATCCGCCGCCTCCGCGCCCACCTGCCGGCGGGATGGGTCATCAAGCGCATGACGGACAGACCCACCAAGAAGGAGCTTGGCTGGACCCTTTTGCCCGAGCTTTACTATATCCACATGGAGGGGCCAAAGAAGTGAACTCTCTCCCACTACAGCGGACCGCAGGTCACACCCGAGGAAGAGAAACATCTTTTCGACGAACGGGCCGAGTTCGTCGATGTGTACGTTTTTCCGAACAGCCTGTTGCCATCCAAGCAGCTCCACTTGGACCCTCCGATCACTGCTGTCCTGTGGTCCACGAAACAATACCAAGGTCTCGGTTGCGCGCCTGAAAATTTCTTTTGGCCGACGTGGGCCGAAGACACGAAGAAAGTGTTTGCGGAAGTGTTTCCAGCGGATTCGCAGGCCACTTCTCCAACACACGCGGCAGAGCAAACGGAACAATCCGCCATCTCCGCCGAATTTTGCAATCTGGCGGGCAAGCGCGTGGACGTGCAGATGCGCTCGTGCGACGACGCGGTCCGGGTCGAACACGTCGCGCGGCTCCGTGCGCTCCTGAGCCGCGCGAACGCGGTGCATGACACCGGCCAATCCCTCCTGATCCACACGGAACTCAACCGTTTTGGGGTAACCATCCCAGGCGAATCCAGCTTGCACATCAATGACACCGAAATCGTCGTTCCTCAGGTGCTCAGGTCTCCTCAAACTCGCACGATCTATTCTCTGGAATCGGACGGCCGCCACGTCACGGCCATCAGCCCGGAGGGGAAAGTGATCTGGTGCCGCGATCCATTTAACGACGCGGGTCTCGAACCCTATCGCTTTTCTAAACCCGTCATCCGCTACTTCAAGTTTTCGCCCGACCACCTGGAAACGATCACCGTCGGGTTTAATTCCAGTCAGTTCGGCGACCTGGATGGCATCACGGGGAACTTCCGATGGAGAGGCCAGGATTGACGGACCTTTCGGGAACGGTCTTGCTCCGCTCCGCGCCATGGAAACGCAGAACAATGATTTTTGGTCGTCAGGGTGGCTTCCTCGAAGGAAGTCTCGGTCCTGAATTTCCTCACCATGAGAACCCGCGCCAACCACGCATGAGATTTACCCGCCGATTCCAATTCCTCCGCTGGATGATCGGCATGACGACGATCTGCCTGGCGGCGCACCACGCGGCGGCTTCCGATCCGGATGTTGCCCAACTCCTGGCAGATGCAGAAAAGGGGAACCTCATGGCGGAAAAGAACCTGGCCGCCGCCTACGAAAACGGCAGCGGCACGCCGCAGGACTACGGCAAAGCGTTGCGGTGGTATCTGCAAGCGGCGGAGCAGGGAGATGCTGGGGCCATGGCGAGGGTCGGATATTTTTATGAGCGGGGCAGGATCGTGCCCAAGGACGCGGAGCAGGCGTTGGCGTGGTACAAAAAAGCGTCGGACCTCGCGGAGCGCATGCATCAGCAGAACTTCGCCGACAGCTACATCCTGCGGCTTTCCCAGTCCGGGGCCATCAAGGAAAAGTACGCAGGCATCCCGCTCGAAGGCGCGCTGTTGCTGGTCAAACTCGACGACACCACGTCGTTGGATGTCCTCATCCAGGAATTGAAGACGCACCCGGAGGAAGTGGAAACGGGGAAGGCATACTGGATCGGCTACAACCCCCAGATGATCGCGGTCGCCGCGCGCGGGGACAAAGCCATTCATGGATGCGCTCGCCCAGGTAAAAAGCGATTGCCCGCTGACGCTCAATGCCCTCTCGCGTTACCCCTTGCCATCCGATAAATGCCCCATCGACAGTTTTGGACAAACCGGCTTGGGCGGCGTGACGGTTCGCTTCACCGTTCCGAAAGACTACACGGATCGTGACTATGTGCGGGTCGCCATCGATGGGATCAAGGCGGCGCTGCCGGACCGGGTCGATGTCGAGGAAGGGTTGCTGGACCAGATCTCCGCCGATGGTACCTCCGGCAACGATGAATCCAAAGAGTGGACAGGGAGTTTGCAAGAACTGCTGGCTTTGATCAAAGACCTTCGCCCGCCGTTCAACTACACGGCCCCCGGCCGCAGAATCTACTATTTTGCCGAGGGGATC
The DNA here is from genome assembly GCA_937873255.1 of uncultured Verrucomicrobiota bacterium. Classification (GTDB taxonomy): domain Bacteria; phylum Verrucomicrobiota; class Verrucomicrobiia; order Chthoniobacterales; family SZAS-18; genus CAHJWO01. The sequence continues at coordinate 11,570 of CALMVM010000451.1, forward strand.
GCCTATGACGAGGATCACCCCGTGATCCTGCACCTTTGCTCCGCAGGCACCGCCAGAAAGCGGCTCCTCGCATGGTGGCAAACCACAGGGCGCAACTGGTACTGCTTCTGACGGGACGTTTTTCTCCGAAGCTTGTCGTGAAGTCGGCTCCTCGCGTGGCCACTTATTTTCAAGGAGAGGATCGATTGTTTCGAGGTCGGATTCTATTGCTTCCCCACCATATGAAACGCCAACGGATAAAAACATTCCTGAGCTTTGTGGTTGGATGTTCCGTGCCGTTCCTGTGGCAGGTCGGCAGCATGGCCGAGGATGCTTCCCAACCCGCGAAGGTAGATGCCGTTACCCCGCCGGAACAGTACCGACCTTGGACCGCGCCACCGACCGGTCTGCCAGTGGTGGTAGTCAGCGCGGTCACGGAGCTGTTCGACGACGGCCTGCCCGACCCGCGCGGGTGCCAGTACCGGGAAATCAAAATCCAGGAATTCGGCCTGCGCCCCGTCGATACCCACGGATGGGTCTTGCCAGAAGCAGAGGGTACACCGAACCGGGCCATCGCCTGGAACGGCGTGATCTACCAAGTAGCGGAAGTCGGCGCGCCTGCGGACCTGCGCGCGGACTTCGCCAAGATGGCAGCCAAGCGCGACCGGCGCTTCCGGGGCAACCGCAGCGATTGGTCGGACTGGGACAGCGTCGCGGCGGACAGTGAGTTGCCCATCAAGGCGGCGTTCCTGCTTCGCTCGGGCGAAGGCGCGCTCGCCGAAGACCTGTGGACCGCGGGTTACTCGGACGATGCCAAGGCGAAGGCCGCCGATCCATTCGCCGATATGGCCCGGCTCTGGCTGAGCCGGTGGTACAACACGGCGGCCGACGCCTATCTGCGCGGCGATTACGCGCGGGCGGCGACCGTTTGCCATAGCCTGTCGCCGGTCGTGGCGAAGGTGAAAGCCGCCGCCGCCGGGCGCGGGATCGCCGACCCCTGGCCCGATAAAGAGGGGGGCGAGTACCTCTGGCAGTTGCCCGTGCTGGAAGCCGAGTCGCAACGCCGCTCCACGGCTGCGCCGTACACGCCGGCCCTGGAAGAACGCGGCTCGTTGCCGCCGGCGGAGAAGATCGCCCGGCTCATCCGCGACCTGGAGACCGTTTCCGTTCACCAGAAGATGAATCCGGGAGAGACCGAGGTGTTCGATGACCCAACGGTGCAAGCATTGAGTAAAGCGGGCGACGAGGCCGTCGAGCCGCTGCTGCGCTGCCTGCGGGAAGACGACCGGTTGACCTGCTCGCGCTACACGCACCACATGGACTTCGGCGGGCCGGTCATTCCGGTTTACGAAGCGGCCTACACGGCGCTTTTCCGAATGCTCAACGTGTCGTTCCCTCTGTTCGAGGGCGACCGTGGCGAGCCTCGTCAAAGAAGCATCCGCCACCTCAGCCGCGAGGAGCGGGGGGCGCTGGCGGCGAAGCTCGAAGCGGCCTGGCGCAAAGACCACGCCCTCGCGCCGGATGACAAAGCCTACCGCACGCTTCAGGACGACAAAGCCGGCGCGCAGGCGTGGTTCCGCGCCGTCGATGAGATCGTGCAGCCCGCCGACGGCACGTTCACCGCCTACCGGGTGGCGAGGCCACCGGTCGGGAGCTATTCCATCCGTTCGCCGGACAAGCCGTTCACGCCGCGCGGGGAGGCGCTCCGCAGCCGCACGGACCCGTCCGTGACGCAGTTGATGATCCGACGATTCGACCAACTCGTGCGGCAACCCTACGATGAGGATATTTCCCGTGCGGTCGTCGATCAGAACGCCTTGGGCAAGTTCCTGCTGTCGCTGGCGGCGTGGGACGGCTCGCATTGCCTGCCCGAGCTGCGCTCGGCCCAACGCGAACTCGCCGCCAGATACGCGGACCATCCAGCGATTTTCAACGAAGCGACGCTCGTCACTTTGTACGAGAGGCGGTTCGACCTGGGCGACCGCACGGCGCTGGAAGATTACGCCGCCTATCTGGAGGAGTCGAAACCCGAACAACTGAGCGACAACCTCGAAGGCGCGGCGGCGTCCTTCCGCTTTTTGTGGCGGCATCCCGACGAAGCGGCGTTCCGGCACGCCGCCGACACGATGTTCGGTGCGCCGGGTTCGCCTTGCGTGCCGTTGCTCAACGAGGAAGGCCAACGGCAGTTGGGTCTGAGCAGTCTCCTCAGGACGCCTCTGGTCGGGATGCCCGAGTTCCGCAAGGAACTCGTTCGCGGCTTGAGCGACACCACGAAAGCGGGCACTGCGACCCTCTACGACAATGGCAATGTCGGAGGTATCCCGAACGGCAACTCGCGTTTCTATCGTCTGGACTTGCTGGCCCCGGCGGCCGGCACGAAGGTGGACTACCGGGTGTGCGATGCCTACGCCGATCTTCTCTCGCAACTGGACGGCTTCCCCGAATGCCGCACCTACTGGCCGGTGGCCGAACGCGACCGGGCGGTGGCGGCCTGCCAGGAGTTCTTGCGCCGGTACGGGGACCACTTCCGCTACCGGCCGGGCGACCGGGATACCAGGGACTCTGCCGGCAGGCTCGCCCACATCCATTTCCCAAAGCTGGACCGCCCGGCCATGGCGGAGGACGTGGCGCAGGGACGCGCGATCTTCTCGCTGCCGGGCGAGACGCGGGTATGCCGCCTGCCGGAAGTGCCGCTCTACGCGCACCGTCCCGGCCGCAAGGCGGACCCCGTGCCGGCCCTCACCACCTATGCCGACGGCACCAGCAAGGACACGATCCAATACGTGACGGAAGGCTACGTCTGGCAGGCGGAGGAAACGCTCGTGGACGGCAAGTGGGAGCGGTTCTACGGGTTCGTGGGCCGCTACCAGTTGGAGAAGGTGCCGGCGGCGCAGATCCGCTTCGACAACCGCGGGGAGGGCGACCACCCCTACGAGCGCGTCACCGCCGAGATCACTGGGCGGATCGAGAGCCCCGTCAACCGGCACGACGGCGAGGAAATCAACCGGTCCTTCGCCAGCCGCGACTTCGTGCCGCTCGGCGCGCCACTGCCGTTGACGGTCAAAATCAGAAACGGCAGCGGCCTCGACCAGCCAGTGCCCACCGGTTTGCTGCTGCCTGCCGGCGCAACCAAAGTCCTGCCGCCGGGGATCAGGCTCTCGTTGTCCTATTCGGAGAAGATTCCACCCAAGGTGCAGCGGTTTGGGGAACGGCAGTTCGACTACGGCAAGTGGCACGACCTACCATTGCGGCCGGAGATCGGTCCGCCGGCTAACCAAGCACAGGCTCAGACTCTTGCCCCCGCGCAGGAGTTGACGGTCCTGAGCGTGGATTTGCGTGACTATTTCGAGACGAACTGTCCAGGGTCGTACCGTGTGCGAGTGTTCTTCCCTTGGCAGGGCCACCAGGAGGGAGAATCCAATGACATTATTTTCACCGTGGCGGAGCCGGCGCGCTGAAGATGAAACCCGGGTGATTCTTTTTCGGGCAAGATCAAGATCGAAGCTCGGCACTCCGCGTATGATCCGCTTCCCTCTTCTGGCTGCAGTCATCGGTCTTTGGGTCGCCGTTGGTACGACGCGCGCCGAACTGCCCGCCGGGGCGAAGGCCGCCATCGACCAGGGACTCGCCGCGCTCGAAGCCAAGGACTTTCGGCAGGCCGATGAGTGTTTCCAGCAGGCGCGGGCGCTGGGTCCAGCGGCGGACGTTTACGCCGCTCTGGGCTGGGCCGAGGCGAAGGTGCCAGGGCGAGAACTACGCGCGATCTGCTGGCTCGCCGCCTCACTCGCGGCCCGGCCACCCGCCGCCGACGCCGGGGCCATCAAAGGTGAGATCGACCGCCTGCAAGCGAGCAGTCGGGCGAGAATTCTGGCGCTGGCCCAATCAGCGCAAGAGGCTGCCGAAGCGATGCCGGCCGGAGAAGCGCGCGACCGGGCACTGAGCGGCGTCGCCGGGATTTGGACAACGTTGGGTGACGGAATCCGTGCCCATGAAGCCATCGACCTGATCGACGCCGATGCCGAAGCGATGCCGTCCGGGGAAACCCGTGACCAACTCCTGCGGAGTGCCGCCGCGCTTTGGGAAAAGCTCGGCGACGAAACCCAAGCCCGCAAAATCATCGACCGGATCGACGGCAAAGGCCCGAAGTCCGATGCCCTTTCCACGCTGGCGTGCGCTTACTCCGAGAAGGCGGCCCGGCAATTCGAAGCAGGCGACCCGGCCGGCGCACAGGAGAGCATGGCGCAAGCGCAGAGCGCGGCGGCGCTGATGCCGTGGCGGTCAGACACCTACCCGCAGTACCGGATTGCCACGACATACTTGCAAATCGCCCGGCAGCAGGTCCGCACGAGCGACTTTGCCGGTGCGCGCGCCAGCATCGCCACCGCGCAGACACTCGGCGATGCCAACTTCGCCCACTGCCGGGCCGCGTTGCGAGCGCGAGGCATCATCGCCCGCATTGCGCGTCGTGGACAGGAAAGTTCGGCCCATCTGGGTCGCCACCGCTGGGTGGTCGAGCGCACCCTGGCCTGGCTCAACCGCTTTCGTCGCCTGCGCGTGCGCTACGAGCGCCGCGCCGACATTTACCAAGCCTTCCTCACGCTGGGCTGTGTGCTCATCTGCCACAATCATCTCGAACGGTTTTGTTAGATGCTCGTAATCATTTTTACCCAGTGAATAGGAAACAACTCACAATAAGAATTATTGCATAGATTAATTTACGGCAACGGTTTGCATTGCGCTCTCTTAAAATAGGCTTCGCCTGACGCCAAGTGCCCGCCCCTACGCCATGATGTTACCGAACATCATACACGGCAGAGCGGGCACAACCCGCGACCCGTCATTTGTTCTACGATCTACCGTTGCCTCCCCGCCCTACGGTCGCACATATACGCGACTATAGTTGAATTCGTAGTAGCGCCCGTTCAAATCAGCCGGCGTGCAGGTACCGGAGACATCGAGCAGCCGCGTGTTACCCCAGGCGGCGTCGAAGAGAAAGTTCATATTGATCGGGTGTCCCGCCACGTTGGGACCCGATTGCGGGTCGGCTTGGGCTGCGGCGTACGTCCAATGGAGATGGCCATTTTGCACTGGGCGGCCGTCCACGTAAACCGAGAAGCTGTCGTCTTTTCGGTAGAGCCAAGTCCAGATGTGCCATTGCGTGGCATCGAAGTCTGAGATTCCGTGCGCCGCCATCGATGGAGGCCAATTGGAGTAAGGATCCTCTGTCACGGCGGGGTTGCCGTTCATTGCGGGGGTGTTATACCCGCCGACAGAGTTGGAGTGCCAGTATTGGCCCGTGAAGTTGTTGTTCACTTTGTTATACGTGCTGTGGTCCCAGCCGTAGCTTTCGACCACGTCCATCTCGGCTCCCCGGTTGCCCGGGTTGTCCTTGTCCCAGTGCCATTCGTTGCCCGCGCACCACAAGGCGAACCAGAAATACTTCGGCGTCACGTAGCGGACCCGAGTCTCCCACACGATGTCCTGGTTGAGCACGGACCCTCCGGCCGGCAAACTCCATTTGGACATGAACGAACCGCACGCGACCTTGTAGTCGCTTGGGGCAAAGCTGGTCACCCCCGTGTAGGGGATCAGGTACGTCCGCAAAGAATCGTTCATGAACTGGCGGGTGGTGGCAGCGATGTCCGTGAACTCGACCGGCTGAAGCGTTTTCACTTTGGTGGTTCCCGGTCCGAGGTTCTCGTACACCGGTTGGGGCGAGTCCGGCCCGGTGATTCTCGGGACGGCGATATTTGCGCCGTACTGCCCGCTGCCGTTGTTAAACGAACCGAATTCGTCGTGGTACAAAAACTGATCGTTCATGTCGTCGATGTTAGTAACGGTGCCGCTCGTGCCGAAGTGCCAGTTCTTGATCAGCGTGAAGCCCGGCCCGCCAATGGCATAATCCGGCGCCGGTCCCACAGCCGGCGCGCTCAGCGTGCCTCCGCCCACAGTTTCCTGCGGCGCGGGCTGGGTCGTCAGACGTACATTGTCGAGGAACAACTGATTGGAAGAAGGTGCGCCGTGGACGGTGCCGATGACGATGGTCAAATCCCCGGAGGCGATGCTGCCGGTGGTAAACGTCAGGACGAGATCCTGGAAGTTTCCCGCATAACGATTCATGCCGAGCGAACTAACATTGGCCTGGGCGAGGACCGTCCCGGAGGGACTATTGCCATTGACCAACTGGATATAACCTAAATTTGGATAGCTGTATTTCCCCACTCCGATAGACACCTTCAGCGTATACTGGGTGTTGGGTTGCAGGCCTGCGTTGCCCAATCCGTTGGTCGTTGTGTCCTGGTAGATCGTTTCCGCAGGATTGCCGTCGTACCCGCAGATCCAGCCGTAGTAGTTCCTGCTGGCCGTACCCGGTAGCGGATTTGAAAAGAAGGGGTACGGGTTGGATTGATTGGACAGGTTGTTGACCACGCCTGACCCGGAGGCATTGCCCCCGCTGGCCACGCTGACCCAGCCATTAAGGGTTCCCGCTTCAAAATCATTGTTAATCACGTTGACGGTCGCCGCCTGCGTCGATCCGCCCAGCAGGGCGAAAGCACAGAGCGCAAGAGAACCGGTTTTCAGGATAGACGAAACGAGTGGAGGGGGGAGTTTCATGACTAACTTGTAAAGACGTATCTATCCTGTTCCAAGCTAGTTTTGATTTCTTCTCGTTCGACCTGTTGAACTCTTCTCTCCACTACAGGATTTCTCCAAGCAGTCATGTGCCTTACGATCAGCTTACCAAACGGCACTATCCCTCATCCTTCACATGGTTTTCACAATGGGATGGTATCCGCCGGACCGCGACTGTTCGGATGCCCGACGTCCGCGTCGGCACCAGCCAGCATTGTTTGCGGAGCGAAGCGCCTCCGATAAAGATAGTAATTCCAGATGCCACATCAATTCTCGGTAGTGGTTTTCAGTAAGTGATTGGCTGCTGGTTGTACTCGTGGACGAACAGA
>CALMVM010000452.1 GCA_937873255.1 uncultured Verrucomicrobiota bacterium
CTGCGCCGCGTGTCCACAGGCCGACTCGAACGCAATTTGCCATGAAGCGTTTTCAATCGCGCCGGATTTTGCTTTCCCGTCCCCCCGGCCCGTGACGATGCTTCCGCCCGCATGCCAATCGATCTCTCGCCGGCCCGGGCATCGTCCGTCTGGACCACCATCGCGATCTGCGTGCTCGGAGTCTTGGCGGTCGGCGCGTCGTCGCTGGACCTGAGCGCGTACGGCCTGGTGCGCTACCTCAACAGCGATTTCCTCACGCCCTATTTCTTTTGCTCCGACCTGCTGTCCGGGCAATACCCTCTGAAGGGTTGGACGCTCTCCGCGTCACCGTACTTTGTGCCGGACCATCTCGTCCTCGGCAGCCTATTCGCCGGCCTCGGCCCGTCGGGACCGGCCTACGCGTTGTTCACGCCGGTGTTTTACCTGGGAATATCAGTTTTGGCGGGATTCTGCGTGAAAACCGCCGTCGGCCGTACCGGACCGGGGTTGGTCGCGGGTCTGTTGTTCGGCAACGGGTTGCTGGCCTTGCGCGCGCTGCCGGGCCACGCGCGGTGCCTGTGGTGGATCGGCGCGCCGACCTGTCACGGCGGGGTGCTGCTGCTCGGATTCGCGTATTTGTGGACGCTCGGCGCGGGTCTGCGGCGCGGCGCGGTCGGGCGGTTACCGACGGGATTGTTTTGCCTGGGTTTCCTCGGGTTGTTGTCCGATTCGCTGTTTCTCTTTCAGGTGTTGCTGCCGGCCGGCGTCGCGCTGTTTCTTTGCCGTCGAAGACACCCGGCATTCACGCGCTGGCTGCGGTGGCAAGGCGGTTGCGGCGCGGCGGCGTTATTGTGCGCGCAAGTCTTCAAGCCGGCCTGCAAGCTGGCGGACTGGTTTTACTTCAGCCGGATCATCCGCGTCGCTCCCACTCCCGCGAACCAGTGGCACGCCCTGGGCCAGTTCGTATCCGACGTGCCGCTGCTCCTGCGCGACGACTGGGGCTTCGCGCTGTTGGCCGTCGCGGCGGCCGGGACGCTGTTCTTTTCGTGGCGAAACCGCCGCGACGGTCCGGCGTCGGCGGATGAACCGCACGGCGGCGTACTGGATTTTTACCGCGTGTTTTGCGTGGCGAGCCTGGCGATCATGCTTCCGCTGCCGATCCTGTCGTGCGGATGGAAGGATGCGAACAATGTGCGCTATCTTCTCAACTGGCTGGTCCTGCCGGGTTTCCTGCTGACGTTAGAAGCGGCGGCGAAATGGACCGCGCCGCACGGCGGACCTTCCCGCCGGTGGACGCTGGCCGGCTCGGCGGCGGTTTTCGCGGTCTGCCTGGGAATCTCGGCCGGCAACCTGCGCGATGCGACCCTGCGTTTTCCTTATCCCGACGACGTGGCGGCGTTGGATGCCCTGTTGCAACGCCGGGGCTTGCGCTACGGGCTTGCCCAATATTGGGACGCCAAGAACGTCACCGCCCTCTCGCACGCCGGCGCGGAGTTGCGACAAATCCGCGCGAACGGCGAACCGTACTTCTGGGACAACAACGCGTTCGGCTACTATCAACGCGATGCCGACGGCACTTTTTCCTGGCCCGATTACCGATACATCCTGACCGACCTGCTCGACGAACCGGCCGTCACGCGGGCCTTCGGCGAACCGCAGGCCAAGGAAAGTGCCGGGCGTTACCGGGTCTGGATTTACGGCGAGGAAGGCGCGCAACGCATCCGCGCGGGGTTGGAGCCAAAGGTGCGCGAGAAGCTCGGGCCGCGCATTGCGAACGCGGCGTTCCAGACCAGATAGGGTCGCCCCTCCCGGCCTCAATCTGCCAGCCCGACCGCGTAGCTGCCCGCCTGCTCGCCGGCGGTTACCTTGAACAACCCGCGCTTCTGACCCTCCATCAACATGTCGTTGAACGAGCGGAAGCCGTAGGCGCGTTCGTTGAAGCCGGGATGCCGCCGCTTGAGCGCGGTCTTGACCATCGAACCCCAGATCGTCTTGTCGCCGCGCGCCTCGCTGAGGGCCTCGACGGTTTCGACGAGCGAGGCGAACGCCTTCTCCGGAGACGGCCCGCGGTTGGCGTTCGCGCCGGCGGCGGGTGGCGGCGGCAGGTTGTTGTTATTGTTCGCCGGGGCGACCGGACGCGGGGCCTTGCGCGCGGAGGAACGTACGAGGTCGTCGTAATAGATGAACTCGTCGCAGTTATTGATGAACAAATCGGAGGTGGAATTTTTCACGCCGACGCCGATGACGGTCTTGGCGTTCTCGCGCAGTTTGCTGACCAGCGGCGAGAAGTCCGAATCCCCGCTGACGATGGCGAACGTATCGACGTGCCCCTTCGTGTAACAAAGGTCGAGCGCATCGACGACCATGCGGATGTCGGCCGAGTTCTTGCCCGACTGGCGGACGTGCGGGATGTCGATGAGTTCGAACGCGGCCTCGTGCAGTCCGCGCTTGAAATCGTCGTACCGCCCGAAATCGCAGTAGGCTTTTTTGACGACGATGTTGCCCTTGAGCAGGAGGCGTTCGACGATGTTGTTCACGTCGAACTTCGGGTAATTGGCATCGCGCGCGCCGAGCACGATGTTCTCCAGGTCGAGGTAGACGGCGATGGTGAAATCGGGCGGCGAAGAGGGGACGCTCATGAGATGCGCATCATTTGCTGCGAGGTGGTTTGCGGATGGCTAACGATTCCAAGCTCGGCAAATAGAGCATGATTTTCAGGATAAGTCTGGCACCACTTAACGCCTCCAAGCTCAGCGACAGAGGCTGGCCACGCAAGGCACGGAACACAAAAAGACCCCGACGCCAGCCGCTGTTCGCTGGAGCGGGTGGTTAGGCGGCGCGA
>CALMVM010000453.1:0-8083 GCA_937873255.1 uncultured Verrucomicrobiota bacterium
ATGATGACCCACTGGCTGACGGGGAAACCGTCCACGGCGGCCGGACGCGTGTGGAACTTCTCCTTGAGCCTGTCCTGAATCTCGCCCGCGATGGCCTTGAGATGCGGCTCGCTCGTGCCCGAGCAAATCAGATAATAATCCGTGACGGTCGAAATCCCGCGCAGGTCGAGCGCGGTGATGTTCACGGCTTTCTTTTCGGCGGCGTAGAACGCGCACTCACGGACTATTTCTTCGGCGGTAATGACGGGTCTCCTTGGGCGGCGGATGGGGGCGGATGGCGATAAAGGGCGTGGGCGTCGATCAGAGCCTCCACGCGCTCCGGCACTAGATACCGGATGGAGAGGCCGCTGGCAACCCGGTTTCTGATTTCGGTCGAGGACAGGTCCAGCACCCGGCCCAGCGTGGGGAAGTCTTCCGTCCCCGGCGCGGGGGCGGCCGGCACGTGGCGGTGGAAGACGACGAAGGTCACCAGCGCGCGCAATTCGTCGATGCGGTGCCAGGTGTGCAGTTCGCGCACGTTGTCCGCGCCGATGAGGTAGGATAATTCCGCGCCCGGCAGACGCGCGCGCAAGGCGAGGATCGTGTCGATGGAGTAGGACGGACCCGCGCGGCCGAGTTCGCAGGGGTCCACCTCGAAAGTGGGTTCACCCGCGACGGCGGCGCGGAGCATCTCTAAACGCAGACTGCCCGGAGCGCCCGGCGCGCGGCCGAGCTTGTGCGGGGAAACGGCTGCCGGCACGAAGATCATCCGCGACAGGCCGAGTTGCTCGACGGCGTCGCGGGCGAGGATCAGGTGGCCGGTGTGGACGGGGTCGAACGATCCGCCGTAGATGCCGATGCGTTGCATGAGGGGGGCGAGTGACTGGTTGCGAGTTGCGAGACCAAAAACGCATAACCTATAAGACCTCTATTATCCTGAGGCGAGCTCTGCGAGCCGAAGGACCTTACCGCCGAGTACACGCTTGCCTGTCGTTTGGCCGCTGGGGGGAAAAGATAAACGGTAGGTCAGACCAAAAGTGAAAGGAAAGCGAGCACCTTGCGGCGGGGTCCTTCGGCTCGCAGAACTCGCCTCAGGATGACAGACTTTTGATGGGCGGTGCTCCTTTCTGAACCGTTACCAACCCGCTGCCCCCCGGCACAGAAGTGGCTGTGAAAATCTCCTCTGTTATGCCAGCCCGTTTGTCTCGTCTTGCCGCCGTGGCACTGTTGCTCGCACTCGGCCCGATTTCCGGTGCCTTGTGCGTGGACAACTCCAACCCGCGGCCCGTCGGCGTTCAGGAACTTTCCCTCCTCCTGCGCAGCGGCTACACGGGCGACGAGGTCCTCCGCGAAACCGCCGGCCGCCCGCTGCTCGCGCCGCTTGACGCCGCCGCCCAACGCGCCCTGCTCGACGCCGGCGCCGACGCGCGCACGATGCCGTCGGGCCTGAAGGTCCATGAGCTCCTGGCGCGCATCGGCGGCGGCGGCGGATATGCCGTGGTCGAGACGAGCGAGGCGGCGGATCTGCAGCATCTCGCCGGCCTCTTCGCCGCCCTGCGCGCCGGCCGCGCGGTGGCGTCGCAAACCGAGGCATCCGAAGCCCAGCGGCGTCAGGCCGCCGTCGAACAATACCGGCTCGAAGCCTGGGAAGCCGAACAGGCCCGCCGCGCGGAGGCCGGCCGGCAGGCGTTGAATTCCCGGCTCGCCGCCCGCCGCGAGGAATCGCTCAAACAGGGCGGCACTCTTTTGCGCGATAAGTTGGTCGTCTGCGCGCACGACCGCCTGGAGCCGTACGACAACGCGGCGCTGGCGGGCAAACGGATTTTCCTGCTCTACGCCGCCGGCGGATCGGACCCCGCCTCGCACGTCCTGACACCGCAACTGGTGGAATTTTATAAGAAATTCGCACCCGCGCACCCGGATTTTGAACTCGTGCTGGTGTCCGGGGACCGTTCGGCGGCCGACCTGGAACGGCACATGAAGCGCGAAAAAATGCCGTGGCCCGCGCTGGCGTTCGAGCAAATCGCGCAGGAGCCCGACCTCGCCGCGTTGCGCAAGGACGGCCTACCACGCCTGAGGCTCGTCGATGGGAGCGGCCAGACGATTGCGGATAATTTCGATAACGGGAAACTGACCAATTCGCAGAGGGTGATCGACACGCTCCTAAGAATGTATAACCCAAAATAGGGTCACCGCTCAATACAGGAGAAACGGCTGCCGTTCACGCCGGAAGCTTTCCACTTCCGCCGTCCAGCCCTCGACGATCTTCGCCGGGGCCATGCCCGCCTCGGTCATCCGCTGCAACGACGCGCCGCCGTACGTCGCGCGCAGGTCGGCGTTGACCTGCCCCGGCAGCTTGGAAAACAGCTTGCCGCCGCTCGCTTTGTACATCGCCGCGATCATGTAGACGTTGAGCGCCGTCAGGTTGCCGGCCGCGTGGCCGTCGATGCGGACGTTGGCCCCTTCGTTGCCGCCGCCTCGGTAGGGCGAAAAACTCATTCCCGCCAACCCCGCGCCGCGCAGGTAGCCCGTGAATTCCTCCGAGTCGAGGTACGAGGCCGACATCCGCTGGAAGGGCACGTCGGTGCCGATGCCCAGTTCCGGCCCGGTGATGTCACCGACGAGTCCCGTCGCCACGTAGTACAACGGCGAATCCCCGCGCGGGATGTTGGGCGAGGAGCGCACCCACGGCAACCCGGTGTCGGCCCACAACATCCCGCGATGCCAACCCTTCATCGGCACGACCGTCAGCTTGCACGGCGCGCCCATCCAGTGCTTGGCGTTGATCATCTTCGCCAGCTCGCCCGCCGTCATCCCGTAGACGTACGGCACGGGGAACTGCGCGACGAAATTGATCCCGCCCGGGCCGACGCCCGGACCTTCCACGCGCTCACCCCCGAGCGGGTCGGGTCGGTCGAGCACGATGAACTCGATGTGGTTTTCGGCGCACGCCTGCATGCACTTGCCCATGGTGGACAGGTACGTGTACGAACGCGAGCCGATGTCCTGGAGATCGAAGACGAGGGCGTCGAGTCCCTTGAGCATCGCGGGCGTCGGCTTGCGCGTCGTGCCGTAGAGCGAATACGCCTGCAAGCCGGTCAGGTTGTCCTTGCGCGAAGCGACGTATTTGCCGGCGAGTTCGGTGCCGTCGAGGCCGTGCTCGGGCGTGAACAGCGCGACGAGTTGCACGCCCGGCGCGCGGTGGAGCAGGACGCGGTCGCGTTCGCCGGCGGCGTCGGTGCCGGTCTGGTTGGTGACGAGGCCGATGCGCTTGCCCTTGACCTCCGCGAAGCCCGAGTCGCGCAAAACGTCGATGCCGAGCCTCACCTGGGCAAGCGCCACGGCGGCGGAGGCGAGCAGGAAAGCGGCGGCGAGCGATAGGCGGGAAGTGCTTTGCGCGAGGGATCGGACCATAAGTATCCGAACGTAGAGGGATTTCGCTAAAATCCAAGCCCGCTCCGCTGGCACCGTCGGTGCTCTTGTTCGTGCTGCGTGTCCTCGTACGTACCTCTCTACAAACCGCTGAAGGTCCTCTGGCTGGCGGCCGTGCTGGTCGTCGCCGGCCTGACGCTGTGGCATCCCCCGGCATGGCGGGGCCTCTGCCGGGAGCCGGGGATGGCGACCGGGCAGGTCGTGGGCATTCATGTCGATCACGGCAGGGTGCGTTACCATTTCCAGGCCGGGGGAAGGACCTGGGAGGGGACGACCGGCGGTTACCGCCGCGATGGGTCCTCGCGCGATCTCCATGCAGCCGTCGAGGTGTATTACGCGCCCTCGGACCCGTCCATCAACCAGGCGGAGCGCCCCTCGCCCGGAGATTGGTGGAGGCATGCGGTGGCCTACCTTCTCTTTTACAGCGTGTTCCCGGTGACGCTAGCGGTAGGGATGGCCCAGCGATTCGTGCAATGGTTGTACGACCGCACGATCTACGATTGAACCGGCGGGGGGTGGACGGTTTCGTCTTTTGCCTTTTGCCTTTTGCGGCGGGCGTCTTTATCGTGCGCCCTCTTCATGTCCGACGCTGTTTCCGATCCCGGCCAGACCCTCCTCGTCGGCCTGCCCGGCCCCGAACTCGACGCCGCCACCGCCGCCACCCTGCGGCGCGTCCAGCCGGGCGGCTACATTCTCTTCACGCGCAACATCGTTACACCCGCCGGCCTGCGCAAACTCACCGACGATCTGCGCGACCTGAGCCGCGTCGAACCGATTATCACGATTGACCAGGAAGGCGGCCGGGTGTCGCGCCTCAAGGCGGTCGGCCACGAACCTCCCGGCGCGACCGCGCTCCGTTTGCGCAACGACCCCGTGCTCGTGCGCCGGCACGCGGCGCTCACGGCGCGGCTGCTGCGGCTGTTCGGGTTCAACCTCGACCTCTGCCCCGTGCTCGACCTGTGCCTGCGCGGCGACGAGAGCGTGGACAATTCCCTGCGCGGCCGGTGCTACGGCGAGACCGTCGAACAGGTCGTGCGCCTGGCGGGGGCGTTCAACAGCGAGCTGCGCGCGGGCGGCGTCGCGTCGTGCGGCAAACATTTCCCCGGCTACACCTCGGCCCGCGAGGACGCGCACCATTCGCTGCCGGTCATCGACCGCACCCGCGACGAACTCGACGCCGTGGAACTCGGCCCCTACCGCGAGATGGCCAACGTGCTCGACAGCGTGATGGTCTGCCACGCCCACTATCCCTGCCTCGATCCCGACGGTCCGCGCCCGGCGTCGCTTTCCGCCAACGCCATCAACGGACTCCTGCGCGGCGAACTCGATTTTCGCGGCCTGGTGATGACCGACGACCTCGACATGGGCGCGATTTTGAATTCGTACGGCCTGGAGGAAACGCTCCACCTCGCGCTCGCCGCCGGGGCGGACCTGGCGATGATCTGCCACCGCGTCGATCAACTCGAAAACGCGCGCGGCTTCCTCGAACGCGCCCCGCACGCCAGTCTCGAACGCGCCCTGGCGGCCGTGGCGACGGCGAAGGCGCGGTTGTCGCCGCCGGCCCCGGCGTTCAGCGAGGAGGAGTTCCGGCGGATCGACGCCGAGGTGTGGAACCTGCGCGTGGACGTGATGGGCGAGGAGGCCGCCGGACACCGCGCGCCGGAGGACGGGAAACGTTCGCCGGTGGAGATTTACTGAAACACCGCGCACGCCGCGACCCGGATACGGATGGGTCGATATATCGGAGCGTAGATATTGCGGGAAAAGGAGGAGGGTTTAACATGCGGTCGCGGCGTGTCCCGAGCGGGACGCAACCCACGCCGCCGCCCATCATGCCGATCCTCGTCAACGGAACGGAAGTCGAGCCCCCGGCGGACCCGCGCGTCTCGCTGCTGGACTTCCTGCGCGAACGCCTCGAACTTCACGGCACCAAACTCGGCTGCAACCAGGGCGCGTGCGGCGCGTGCACCGTGCTGGTGGACGGCAGCGAGCGCATCCTCTCCTGCCTCGCGCTGGCGGTGCAATACGAGGGCCGCGCGATCACCACCATCGAGGGGTTGTCCGGGAACGGCGAACTGCACCCGCTGCAAGCGGCGTTCATCGAGTGCGACGGCTTCCAGTGCGGCTATTGCACGCCTGGGCAGATTTGCTCGGCCATTGGCATGGCGGCGGAAATCCGGCGCGGCGTGCCGAGCCATGTCACGGCCGACCTCGCGGCGGACTCCATCGCGCTCGACCACGACGAACTGCGCGAACGCATGAGCGGCAACCTGTGCCGTTGCGGCGCGTACAACGGCATCGTCGAGGCGATTCGCGAAACCTTCGCGTCGGAGGGCGCGGCGAAATGAGTCCGTTTACCTACGCACGCGCGGCCGACGCCGCCGATGCCATTCGCCGGGGAGGCGAGGCGCAGACGAAATATCTCGGCGGCGGCACGAACCTCGTCGATCTTTTGCGTGAGACGCTCGAACGCCCCGCCGCCCTGGTGGACGTAACCGGCCTGTCCAATGCCATCGAGGAACGCGCCGACGGCGGCTTGCTCATCGGCGCGGCGGTCCGCAACACCGCTCTCGCTGAACACCGCGCGGTGCGGACGCGTTATCCGGCGCTCTCGCGCGCCATCGTCGCGGGCGCGTCGGCGCAGATTCGCAACATGGCGACCGTCGGCGGCAACCTGCTCCAGCGCACGCGCTGCACTTATTTCTACGACGACGACGGCTCGCGCTGCAACAAACGCCAACCCGGCCAGGGGTGCGACGCCATCGATGGCTTCAACCGCATCCACGCGATCCTCGGGGCCTCGCCCGCGTGCGTGGCGACGCATCCCTCGGACATGTGCGTGGCGCTGGCGGCGTTCGATGCCGTCGTGCATCTGCGCGGCGCGGGCGGCGAACGCACGATTTTGTTGAACGACCTGCACCGACTGCCTGGTGACCGACCCGACCTTGAGACGGTCCTGGAACCCGGCGAACTCATTACCGCCGTCGAGTTGCCCGCGCTGCCGTTCGCGGCGCGCTCGACCTACCGCAAGGTGCGCGACCGGGCGAGCTATGCGTTCGCGTTGGTCTCAGTCGCCGCCGCGCTCGAATTGGACGGCGGCACGGTCAAGGACGTGCGACTTGCCCTCGGCGGGGTCGCCCACAAACCGTGGCGCGCGTGGAAGGCCGAGGCGGCCTTGCGCGGTCGCCCTGCGACGGTCGAAAATTTCCGCGCCGCCGCCGAGGCGGAACTCGTGGACGCACGTCCGCTGACGCACAACGCATTCAAAATCGAGCTGGTCCGGCGCACCGTCGCCGCCGTGCTCGGCGAACTGATGGAGGATCACCCATGAGCAGATTCGGAGCGGCCGTGCAAACGGTCATGAAAAAAGCGGTCGCACTCGCGCCCGACCGTTGGATGCCCGGGGGCAAGCCCGACCCGTTGATCGAGCGCCGCGACGGGTTGATCGGCAAATCGATCTCGCGCGTGGACGGCCCGCTCAAGGTGCGCGGCGAGGCGAAGTTCGCGGCCGAGTTCCCGCTGGACGGCATGGTGTACGCCGCGCTCGTCTACAGCACGATCCCCAAGGGGCGCATCGTGTCGTTCAACCTCGCCGAGGCCGAGTCGGCCCCGGGCGTCGTGCTCGTGATGACGCACCGCAACGCGCCCGCGCTGAAGCCGATCCCGTTTTTCATGTCCGCGCAAAAGGCGGCGGCGGGCGACAACCTGCCCATCATGCAGGACGACCGGATTCATTGGAACGGCCAGCCGGTCGCCGTCGTGCTGGCCGAAACGCAGGAACAGGCCAACCACGCCAAGACCCTGATCCGGGTCGTCTACGAGGCGGACTCGGCCGTCACCGGGTTCGAGCAGGCCAAGGCCGCCGGAGTCCACGTGGGAGAGTTCATGGGCGAGCCGCTCAAGCACGAAACCAAAGACCCCGAGGCGGCGCTGGCGGCGGCCCCCTGCAAGGTGGACGAAATTTACACAACCCCGCGCCACAACCACAACCCCATCGAACCGCACGCGGTGACGGTGGCGTGGCGCGACGGCGGGTTGCACATTCACGACGCCTCGCAGTGCGTGTCGCACACTGCGTGGTCAATCGGGCAGGCGTTCGGGTTGGAGGAAACGCAGGTCCACGTCACGTCGCCGTTCGTGGGCGGCGGGTTCGGCAGCAAGACGCTCTGGCAGCACCACACGCTGGCGGCGGCGGCCTCGAAACTCGTCGGCCGTCCCGTGCGCTGCGCGCTTTCGCGCGAAGGCATGTACCGCACGGTCGGCGGACGCACTCTCACCGAACAGCGCGTGGCGGTCGGCGCGCAGACGGACGGGCGTTTCGACGCGATCATCCACACGGCGGTCGTCGGCATGACCGAACACAACAACATGCCCGAGCCCGTCATCTTCGGGACCCAGTGCATGTACGCGGCGGGAAGCTTCAAGCTTGCCGTGGAAACGGCACACCTGGACATGCTCGCCAATACCTTCATGCGTGCGCCGGGCGAGTCGGTCGGCACGTTCGCGCTGGAATCGGCCGTCGATGAGTTGTCCTACAAACTCGGGATGGATCCCATCGA
Source organism: uncultured Verrucomicrobiota bacterium (assembly GCA_937873255.1). Classification (GTDB taxonomy): domain Bacteria; phylum Verrucomicrobiota; class Verrucomicrobiia; order Chthoniobacterales; family SZAS-18; genus CAHJWO01. The sequence goes on from CALMVM010000453.1 coordinate 7,971, forward strand.
ATTGCGCCTGCGCAACGAACCCGAGCAGGACCCGACGCAGGGCATCCCATTTTCCTCGCGCCACTTCGAGCAGGCGTGCCGGGCGGGGGCGGAGCGGTTCGGCTGGAACCGGC
>CALMVM010000453.1:8093-11153 GCA_937873255.1 uncultured Verrucomicrobiota bacterium
GGGTGGGGTGGTCCCGGGCCAACCCCCCCCCCGGCCCCGCGCCGCGAGGGCGAATGGCTCGTCGGCCACGGCATGGCAGCGGCGACATATCCCTACCAGCGCATGCCCGGCGGGGTGGCGCGGATCACGCTCACCCGGCTCGGCAGCGCGACGGTCGGGATCGCCGCGCACGAGATGGGCATGGGCACGGCCACGACGACAACGCTCGTCGCCGCCGAACGCCTCGGGCTGCCGATGGACCGGGTGACGATGGAATACGGCGATTCGGCCCTGCCCGGGGTGGTGCTCGCCGGCGGTTCGCAGCAAACCGCCTCGGTCGGCGCCGCCGTCATCGAGGCGCACCGCGAACTGGTCGCCGCCCTGCTCAAGCTCGCGGGCAAGGATTCACCGCTCGCCGGCCTGGAACCGGAAGAGTTGATCGGCCACGAGGGAGGCCTGTGCAAATTCGACGACCCGACCCGCCGGGAAAGCTACGCGGTCCTGCTCGGGCGCGCCGGCCTCGACGAATTGACGGCGGAAGGCAGCGCCCCGCCGCCCTTCGAGGCGATGCATTGGTCGATGCACTCGTACGGGGCGATGTTCTGCGAGGTGCGCGTCAACGCGATCACGGGGGAGACGCGGGTGAGCCGGTTCCTAGGTTCGTTCGACTGCGGGCGCATCCTGAATGCCAAGACGGCGAGGAGCCAGTTCCGAGGCGGCATCGTGATGGGCCTGGGTCTCGCGCTGGCTGAGGAAACGCAGTTCGACGAGCGCAACGGCCGGATCATGAATCCGAGCCTCGCCGAGTACCATGTGCCCGTGCACATGGACGTACCCGAGATCGACGTGATCTGGACCGACATCGCCGACCCGCACGCCCCGATGGGCGCGCACGGCATCGGCGAGATCGGCATCACCGGTGTCGGCGCGGCGGTCGCCAACGCGGTCTACAACGCCACCGGCAAGCGCGTGCGCGAACTGCCGATCACGTTGGATAAGTTGATGTGAATTCTCCGCTGGCTCATTCGATTCCAGCCCCGGCAGGGGCGTAAGAGTTTAGCCCACGGCGTGAGCCGTGGGGAAATCGTTGTCTTGAATGGTAGCCCCGGCAGGGGCGTAAGAAAAGGCGCGGGCGTTTTACGAACGATCCTGCTGGTTTTCTTACGCCCCTGCCGGGGCTCTGGCGCATTCATGTTCTTTGACCCACGGCTCACGCCGTGGGCTAAATTCTTACGCCTCTGCCGGGGCTGCGAAAGTCCAGTGCGTGAATAAAAACGCTGCGAATCGCACCTCATATCCCGCAATCCGCTACCACCACGCGGCCCCGATGACGGAATGCGCCTCCAATTCCAACAGCGCGCGCTTGTTCGCCATGCCGCCGCCATAACCGGTCAGCGTGCCGTTCGCGCCGACCACGCGGTGGCACGGCACGATGATCGACACCGGGTTGCGTCCGTTCGCCAGTCCCACCGCGCGCATCGCCGCCGGCTGTCCGATGCGCCGGGCCAGTTCGCCGTAGCTGATCGTCACGCCGTACGGGATTTGCGCCAATGCCGCCCAGACCCGGCGTTGGAACACCGTGCCGCCGATGCCCTCGCCGTCCAGCGTCAGGTCGAACCCCGTGCGCCGGCCGGCGAAATACTCGTCGAGTTGCGCGCGGACGGCGTCGAAGCGCGCGTCGTCGCGCTGCCAGCCGGCGCGTTCGGCGTCGGCCGGGCCATGGCGGTGTTCGTGCAGGTAGAGTCCCGTCAGGCCGCGTTCCGAAGCGCGCAGGCTGAGCGTGCCGACAGGGGAGGCGATTTCGGTGTAGTAATGGGTGGGATTCATCGTGGGGTCGGTTGGACGGCGTCGTGCAAAGTCTGCCAGAGGTGCAACGCGGCGTAGGCGCGCCAGGGTTGCCAGGAGCGTGAACGGGTGAGCAGTTCCTTTTCTGAAACCGGCCCCGCGCCCGGCGGAGCAACGGCCTTGCGCAAGCCCAGGTCGCCCGCCGGAAAAGCGTCGGGGAAACGGAGCGCGCGCATGGCGATGTACTGGGCGGTCCACTCGCCGATCCCGCGAACTTTACGCAGCGAGCGCACCACATCCTCCACGCGGTCGGCGGGTCCGAAGTTCAATGCGCCGTCCAGGGCGGCGGCGGCAAGGTCGCGGAGCGTTTGCGCCCGCGCGCGGGTCAGGCCGAAAGCGGCGAATTCGGCGGGTTCGACGGCGGCGAGGGTCGCGGCGGTCGGGGCGAGGCGGTTCAAGGCGGCGTGCGGCGTGGCGACCGGCGTGCCGTAGCGCGCGGCCAACCGGGCGGCGAGGGTCGTTGCCCCGGCCACGCTGATCTGTTGGCCCAAGACGGCGCGCACGGCGAGTTCGAACGGCTCCCACGCGCCTGGCACCCGCAGGCCCGGGTGGCGTCGCACGCCAGCGGCCAGGAGCGGGTCCGCGCCGAGTTGTTCGTTGATACAAAGCGGGTTGGCGTCGAGGTCGAGCAACGCGCGCAACCGCACCAACACGCTCCAGAGCACATCGGCCAACGCGAGGGGCGCGCGCACCTCCAGAGCGTGTTCAGCGGGGAGTTGCCGGACGATTACCCAGCCGGTCGCGCTGCCGCTGACGACCGTGCGACCGTAGGTGCCATTTTCCACCGAAATAGACTCGACGCCGGGTACGGCGCGCCGGGCGAGGTAAACGAGGAGTTCGGTCCAGGCGAGCGGCGGCCGATAGACGAGCCGCAGGGTCAGATCGTCCGACGAAGAGAGACCGCGCCGCGCCGGGGACTGACGCCGCAGCGCCGTGGGCGGCATCCGGTAACGCGCGAGGAACGACGCATTGAAACGGCGCAGGCTGCCGAAGCCGGCCCCGAGGGCCACGTCCATCATCGGCAGGGAGGTTTCGTGCAGGAGTTTCTTGGCAAAGAGCAGGCGCTCGGTCTGGATGATCTCGACGGGCGTCACGCCGAACGCATCGGTCGTCAGCCGCCGCAACTGCCGGGCGCTGAAGCCGGTCCGGCCGGCGAGTTGATCGACGCTGTCGCCGTGCGCCACGCGGGCGCGGATCGTGGCGAAGAGGGCTTGAGCGAGCGCAGTGTGGTGGGAA
>CALMVM010000454.1:0-620 GCA_937873255.1 uncultured Verrucomicrobiota bacterium
CTGCGGGTGTACGGCGCGGCGGCCGGCGCGGCTTGCGTGGGGACGCTTTTTTTCCCGTGGGTGTACCCGACGCCGCCGTTGTTCTCGCTGGCGCTGGTCGGGCTGGCCGCAGCGACGACAGCGTTGTCATTACCCGCGCCGGGCGACTGGCGGGTGCGGCTGCTGGCGATCTACGGGATCGGCACGCTCTGGGGCTACAGCATCATCCATTACAAGACGCCGTGGTGCATCATCTCGATCCTGTGGCCGTTTTTCTTCACCGGCGCGGCGGTGCTGGCGGACCTGCTGGAAAACCTCGTGGACCGGGGGCGAGAAGCGGCGATGTTCCTGGGCGCGTCGGCGGCGGCGGTGGCGGGGTATTTCGCACTGGATCTGAACTTCCTGCGCCCCACCGACGAAAATTTCCACCAGCGCCCGGGCGAAAACCTCGGCCTCGTCTACGTGCAGAGTTTCGACGACCTGTGGACCGTCACGAACCCGCTCCTCGCCGAAGCGCGGGGCGACCGGAGATTCTATGAGGCGTCGGGCGTCATCCTGTGCGACAGCACGTACCCGCTGCCGTGGCTGTTGGGCGACTTCTCGAACATCGGCTACTATGCCAACGACCGGCATCCCGACGA
>CALMVM010000454.1:630-7581 GCA_937873255.1 uncultured Verrucomicrobiota bacterium
CGGCTACCGGGCGGAATTTTTGCTCGTCGCCGAGCGCCGCGTCGACGAGGTAGAATCCAAGCTGGACGCCGATTACTACAAGCAATCGGTCAAACTGCGCCCCGCGCTGGACGAATTGCAACTCTACCTGCGTGCGTCGCGTTTCAAGCACCTGATGCCCGAAGGGCGCGAGCCGGAGTTCCACCCCGTGCCGACCGCTCCAGCCGCACCTTCGGACCTGCCGGACATCGGACCCACCATGACGCCGACGCCCGCAGAGCAAAAGGCAGAAGGATGAAGGCAGAAGGCAGAAAGGGAATGAAACCAAATCTTTTGTTCCGCTCTCTGTTTTTCTCCTTCTACCTTCCGCCTTCTGCCTTCTGCCTTCCCTCCCGTGGACTCCGCCACCGCGCTCCTTGAAGAACGGATCATTCCGTGGCACTACGGAGCGCACCATGGCCCCACGCCGCCGACTCGACGACTACGCGAAGAACCAGCGGCGTATCCGCTCCTTGCAGCCGCCCGTCTCCTCCGAAGAAGCGCACGCGCAGGCCCGCCAGGCGTTGGCGGAGGCCGCACGGACGGAGAACTCGACGCCGGAAGCCTCGCCGGGGAATTCGAGCGCCAAGGCAAACAACTCTTCCTCTGGGCGCAAAAAAACCGGCGGCTCATCGACCGCCGACTCGAAGAACGCCTCGTGAGCATCGGTGGCGTCGAGCACGAGGTCTTCCTCGACGACGACACGAGCCGCTGGATCAAGATGACCATGCCCGGCAAGGGCGGCAAGGAACTCCACGCGCGCGAGGAACAGCCCGGCGTGCGTCCGACGCTCATCACCGAGGACGCGTTGCCCTCGGCGTATTTGCGCCGGCTGGTGTTGGCGAACGAGCGTCTCGGCGACGACTTCTGGCTGCACGGTGTCATCGACCACCCGGCGGGGCCGCGCCTGGTCGTCTCGCAAAAACACATTCGCGGCGAACCGGCCAGCCCGCGCGAGATCGCCCGGCATTTCCTGACGGCGGGGTTCACGGAGGTCAACGCGAAGACGTTCTACGACGCGGGCGAGAACCTCCTGGTTTCCGATGCGCACACGGCCAACGTGTTCCGCACGAGCGAGGGGGTGGTGCCCTTCGACGTGTGCGTGCAGCAGCCGCGTGGAGTCCTGCTCGAAGCCGTCCGGCCGGCGGCGACGCTGAGTTTCGACGACTGGGAAGAGGAACAGCCGACGCTCACTTTCTAAATCCAGAGTGGTTGATTGCTTTCAGCCCCGGCAGGGGCGTAAGACTTTAGCCCACGGCGCGAGCCGTGGGAATACGCACCAACAAGTGTCCGAGCCCCGGCAAGGGCGTAAGAAAAGACGCCGGCCGGACTCGGACCGCCAAGCGAGGGTATTCTTACGCCCCTGCCGGGGCTGAGCCGGAAGGATACGCTTTACCCACGGCTCACGCCGTGGGCTAAAGTCTTACGCCCCTGCCGGGGCTGCGGAGACTCGTCAAACTTTACCACTGCCGGGGCTGGAGACTCGTCAAACTTTACCACTCCTTTCTGGACTTCTGCCTTCTGCCTTCTTACTTCTGCCTTCTTCCGCATGGTTCCCTTCCTCGCCGCCATCCTGACCTTCGTGGCCGCCGCCGTGGCGTCCGCGCTGGCGATCCTGCTTTCCGGCGGCGGGCGGGGGCTGACGCCGTCCATCGCCGCGTGGTCGCTCGCCGTCGGCGTCCTGGCGGGGGTCGGCGCGTTCGTGCACACGCGGCGTCTGCCCGCCGATCTCCACCGCCCCGCCCGGCGGCCGTCGCCGTGGGCGTGGCTGGTGTTCGCGGCGTTCGCGCTGTTCGCCCTGCGCTCGTTTTGCTGGCTCGTGTACGAGGACGGCGCGCACGACGGCTACAAACCCCGGCTGGCGGTCGGCAACGTCAACAACCTCGGCGACATGAGCCTGCACATGCAATACACCCGCGACTTCGCCAACGGCGCGCGCTGGTGGCCCGAGCACCCGCAGGCGTCGGGCTACACGATGCGCTACTACCCGGGCATGGACATGTTCCAAGCCCTGCCGCTGACGCTCGGCGCGGACGAGCTGCCCGCCCTCGTCTGGGTTGGTCTGGCCGGGTCGCTGCTCTCGCTGCTGGCGCTCTACCGTTGGGGGGGCAGCTTCGCGGTGGCGGGATTTCTCTTCGCGGGCGGGCTGGCGGGGTTCCGATGGTTTCGCACGGAGGCGTTCATCGACTTCCAGGCCCGCATGGCGTGGAAAAGCCTGCCGCTGGCGATCTTCGTCACGCAGCGTCCGTTCCTGTTCGCGCTGCCGGCGGGCCTGCTGCTGCTGACGCATTGGCGGGAGAAATTCTTTTCCGGCCCGCCGCCGATTGACCCGGCGACGGGCAAGCGCCTCGCGTGGAACCAACGGGGACTGATCCCTTTTTGGGTCGAGTGGCTGCTCTACGCGGTGATGCCGGCCTTCCACGTGTTCGCCTTCGTGTTCCTGTCGGTGCTGCTGGGCGGGTGGTTCGCGGGATATTTCGCGCGGACGCGCATGCGCTGGCACCTGTTGACGCTCGTCGGCGCGGCGTTCCTGCCCGCCGCCGGGTTGGTCTACCTGATGACGGATCATTTCCACGCCGGGTCGAACGTCAAATTCCATCCCGGCTGGATGATCGACGACCACGACCTGACCCATCTCTGGCTGACCCGGCACCTTCCCGGGCTCGGGTTCTGGGTGGATAACTTCGGGCTGTTCGCGTTCCTCGGGCCGGCGTTGTGGTGCCTGTGCGCGTACGTCGCCGGCCGCGCGCTCGTGCTCTGGAGCGACGACGACGCCACCGCCAACCGCCGCTACTCGCCGCTCGACCGCGAGCGCGACGCCGCCGTGGCGTTCGTGCTGCCGGCGGGGTTGATGTTCGTGGCGGCGTGCCTGTGGTTGTTCGCGCCGTGGGCCTGGGACAACACGAAACTGATGATCTGGTGCTACCTCGCCGCGCTGCCGTTCGTGTGGGAACAGTTCCTAAGACCTCTGACTGTCGGCTGGCGCGCGCCGGTCGTGGCGCTGCTGTTTTTCTCGGGCGCGGCGTCGCTCGCGGGCGGCCTCGGCAAGCCCGACCCTCGCCTTGGCCTGATCGACACGGCCGAACTCGACAGCGTGCGTTTCATGGTGCGCGACTTGCCGCCCGAGGGCCGTTTCGCGGCGATGCCGGATTACAATCATCCGCTCGTGTACTGCGGTCGCAAGGTGGCGATGGGTTTCGACGGGCACCTGCACAGCCAGGGCATCGATTACGGCCCGCTTGCCCGCGATCTCGAAACGCTCTTGCGCGGCAACTCCGGCTGGCGCGAGGCCGCCGCGCGCTTGCAGGTAAAATATGTCTTCTGGGGCCGGCGCGAACTGGCGCGTTACCCCGATTCGACCCTGCCGTGGGCCAACCCGGACGAACCCGTCGCGGCCGGTGACTACGGCACGATCTACGAGATCAAGCCGGACGCCACGCCGCGATGACTCTGCCGACCGCGGTTGCTAAGATTTTCCGCGTCTACCGTTTACAACGAAATCTTTTCCTCTACCCTGGATTTTCAAATGGACAACGTACCGCCATCCCCGCCGCAACCTCCCTACGGACAACCACCCTACACGCCGCCCCCCGGGCAGGGGCCGTACGTGCCGCCGGGCTCGCAATATCCGGGGTATCCCGGCCAGCCGCAGCAGAAGGGCTGGTTCGGCCGCAACTGCCTGTGGTTCGTCCCGGTCGGCTGCCTGTCGCTGCTGGCCCTGCTCGCGGTGTTCGGTTTCATCATTGCCTCGTTTGTGTTCGGCCTGATCAAGTCGAGCGATCCGTACAAAGAAGGCATCGCACGCGCCAAAGCCAGCCCGCAGGTGGCCGCCGCGTTGGGCACGCCGATTGAGGAGCCGTTCATCGTCACAGGCCAGATCAACGTCAGTGGCGACACGGGCACCGCGAACCTGACCGTTCCCATCTCGGGTCCGAAAGGCAAGGGAACGCTCTTCGTCAATGGCGTCAAATCAGGTGGCAAGTGGGACTACGGGATCATGCGCGTGAAGCCGGATAACGCCGAGAGCATCAATTTGCTCGACCAATCTCCATGACGGTCGGCGTGGAAAATCCGCGCCCGCTTTATCCGCCGCCTCGCCGGACCGCTTCCAGTCCACGCGGCGGTGCGATTGAGTCCGCCGTTAACCATACCCCGGAGTAATCCCGCCGCAGGCGTTCGTCATCAAGGTAGGGATGGCTCTCCGAGCCGTCCGTGGATTTTCCGGCGTACGCTCGGAGCCCACGCGAGGTTATCCAAACCAAATCGACGGACGGCTCGGAGAGCCATCCCTACCTTGATGACGAACGGCCGCAAGCGGCCTGCTCAGAATCTCATCGCACTCTTTTGGGAGCGTCTCTCAAGGCAGCGCGATGGGTGAGGCGAGGCATTGCGCGGGGATGCCGAAGGCGTTCACCAACGCCACCGCGCGCGGCGTGACCCGCGCGCAGAGCACCTCGACGCGTTCCGGTAGCGCCCGCGATTCTTCCGGAGTGAGGAGGCCGCGCTCCAGAAACCAGCCGCGCTGTTCCTCCAGGAGCGTCAGCGTGCATAGCTCGTGCAACGCGCGGAGCACCTCACCCAACGCAGGGTCATCATTTTCCACCCGCGCCACGGCCGCGCCGAATTGCTGTAGCACCACCCGCTCGACGTGCGCGTGCGCGAGCCGCAACAGCCGCATCTGCTGGCGCGACGCCGTTTCTTGCGCGTCCACGCCCTCGCCGGACAACCGCGCGAGATCGGCGCGGATTTCTGCGAGGATCGCGCGCTCGCGTTCCTCGAAAAGGAAGCCGTGCGAACTTCCGGCCGCGCCCGTGTGACTTGCCCCCGCGCGGGTCGCCGCACGGTCGTCCGTGCCGCCGGCCTTTTCGGTGACGGCCAGCAAATTGCGCCCGACCCAGAGCATGAGCACGGTGTTGTCGCCCTCGAACGTCGTGAAGATGTCCGTGTCGGCCTTGAGCGCGGGCAGCCGGTTGGCGCTGATGTAACCCTCGCCCCCGCACGCCTCGCGGCAGGTTTGCAGCGTGCGCGTGGTGTTCCACGTCGCCCACGCCTTGAACGACGCGGCGAGCAGTTCGACCTCGCGCGTGCCCGCCGGGTCGCGGCCGTCCTGGGTTTCCACGCGCCGGCGTACGAGGTATTTCAAGGCAAAATCCGCCGCGTACGCGTTCGCCAGCAGCGGCATCAAGCGGCGCTGGTGAGTCGGATATTGCAACAGCGGCGTCTCGCCCTCGAAGCCGGGCGTGCGGAACTGCCGCCGCCGCTCGCCGTAGCGCACCGCGATGGCGAGCCCGCTCTTGGCCGCGCTGACCCCCGCCGCCGCGATGCTGATGCGCCCGCCGACCAGCGCGCTGATGATCGCAAAAAACCGCGCCCCGGCGCTCTTGATCGGGCTGTTGTAAGTGCCGTCCGCCGCCACGCCGCCGAAGCGGTCCAGCAGCGCGTCGCGGTCCACACGCACGTTGTCGAACCACACCCGGCCGTTGTCCACGCCGTTCTCGCCCATCTTCGGGCCGTTGTCCTCGATGCGCACGCCGGGCAGAACGTTCCCTGACTCGTCGCGCAACGGCACGACCAAAGCGTGGACGCCGTGCCGCGCGCCGTCGGCGGTTTCGAGTTGGGCGAAAACGGTCGCGCCGCGACCGTCGCGCACGAGGTTGCCGATGTAGTTTTTGCCGGCGGCGAAATTGGGGCTGTTGACGATGAATTGCCCGGTGGCGGGTTCGTAGCGCGCGACGGTTTCGAGTTCGCGGGCGTTGGAGCCGTGGCCGCTCTCGGTCAGCGCGAAGCAGCCCGGCAGCGCGAAGCTGCCGATGTCGCGCAGGTAGCGGCGGTGGTGTTCCTCGCGGCCGAGGAGCAGGATGCTGCCCGCCCACAGGCCGAACTGCACGGTGAACTTGATCGTCAGGCTGATGTCGTGGAACGCGATGGTCTCGAACGCGGCCGTGAACGCGGCGTAGTCGTTTCGCCCGCCGTATTCGGCCGGCAGGATGAGCGCGCCGATGCCTTCGTCGGCGAGTTCGCGGCACCACGCGGAGGCCGCCGCGCGCTGGTCGTCGATGGACGCGTCCGGCGGCAGGTAACGGAACGACGGGCGCGAGAGGATTTCGCGCACGCGGCGGCGCACGGGGGCCTGTTCGCCGTCGAGAATGCGCTGGAGGGCGGCGGGTTCGAACGCCGGCAGCGGCGCGGTGGATTGACGGGGGGAAGGCGTCATGCCCGGAATTTGCGCCGGGTTGCGGGACCGTGCAACGGCGGGGTGTGAAACACGACGTTTATTCTTGCGGAAGACCGGCGCGGGCGTAGTCATTGGCGCTTGGAGGAAAGCGACGCCGCGCGGGAACACCAGATTTTCTGGATGCTGGCCAAGGGCGAGCGCGACCATCCGGTGGGGCGTGTGTATCTGGCGATCCAGGCGGCGCTGGCGTTCGGAGTGGAGCGCATCGACGTGGGCCGGGTCATGGGCGAGATGATGGCCAAAGGCCGCGCTTCGATGAACCCATCCAGCGAGCGCCTCGGCGGCGGGGGGTTGGCGTATTTTTCGTGGCTGTTCGAGGTCGAACTCGCGGCCGTCGGGGACGCCGATGGCCACACCTACCGCTTCCGCCGACGCCGCGACGGCAAGGAAGTGCTCGCCACCCTGCGCACGGCCGACGAACCGCGCAGTTTGCACTTCCAACAGGACTACGAACGCGAACGGCGCAGGCTGGAGAAGAAACGAGCGTTGGTGCTGACGGGGTTCCGCCGACCGCCACCTACGGGATCATCCGGGCGGTAAGCGAAAATGTCATTCCACCACGATCTCGAAACTCTCGCGCTTGGCGATTTCGCCGTGCTCCCACGGCTGCAGGCAAATAAAGCGTAGCGTCTCGGTCCCCGGTTTAGAGCTTGTTATGAACTGACATCGGCCCCGGTTATGTTGCTGGATGAGTGATC
>CALMVM010000455.1:0-808 GCA_937873255.1 uncultured Verrucomicrobiota bacterium
CGCTCAATCCACCGTACTTGACCGCCTTCGCCGCCTCGGTGTTGAGTCGGCGGGCCAGTTCATCGCTGTCCGAGTTGAACGAGGTCAACACCCCTGCCCTTTCGAGCATCGCGCCGTTGTGGGGGATCGCGTCGATGGCCTCGTACTTGTAAGCCCACCAGTCGCTGAAGGTCGAAACGCCCGCGCCCAGTTTGGCGATTTCGTCCATCACCTTGTAAGCCTCCAGCCCGTGCTGGAACGCAGCCACCGTCAGCTTCAAGTCCTGCGCGAGACGGACGAACATGAGCAACTCGTCCTGCCGGTAGGAATGGATGTGGATGATGCGCTCGCCCTTGGCGATCTCCAGCGCGGCCTCCAACCGCAGGTCGCGTCGTGGCGGCAAGGCGGTCCCGGCGGGTTTGCGGCGAAAGCCTTCCCACGATTTCTCGTAATCTCGCGCGGCCAGAAAGGTGTCGCGCAGGATTTCCTCCACGCCCATGCGCGTCTGCGGATAGCGCGTCGTGTACCGGTCGCCCCAGTTGCTTTGCTTGACGTTTTCGCCGAGCGCGAACTTCACCCCCGGCGTTGCACCCGCGAACTTCAAATCCTCCGACGGCGAACCCCAACGCAACTTGATGACCTGATCCTGTCCGCCGATGGGGTTGGCGGAACCGTGCAGGACGTGCGCGACCGTCAACCCGCCGGCCAGTTCGCGGTAAAGATCGATGTCGGTGGGGTCGAGCACGTCGCCGATCCGCACCTCGCAGGTCACGGCCGAGGTTCCTTCGTTAACACCCCGGCTGATCGCCGTGTGGGAATGGCAATCGAT
>CALMVM010000455.1:818-12432 GCA_937873255.1 uncultured Verrucomicrobiota bacterium
GATGAGCCCCGGAGTGACGTGCATGCCCGTCGCATCGATGATCCTGGCTCCAGCCGGCGCGAGCAGGCCGTGGCCGACATCCTTGATCTTGCCTTCCTCTACGAGCAGGTCCGCGATTTCGAGACGGCCCTGCGGGCCTTCGGTCCAGATCGTGGCGTTCTGCACGAGCAGGGTTTCGGGCGGTGATGGTTCGTCCACGCGCCGTCCGAACGCTCCCGCCGGGTAGGCTGCGGGAATCGTGATTTCCGGGACGGCGGGTGGTTTGTTCTCCTTGGGCGGGGCGGGCGGTCCCGTCCGCGTGGCGGTCCAGCGGAACGGCCGCCCGTCGGTCAGCAAGCCGTCGCCATCGAAAGCACCGGCACCGTCGGCCTTGAACGTCGCTTCCATCCGGACGACGCCGGTTGCATCCGCCGCGCCGAACGTTTTCGCGGGTGCGAGGATCGTCAGCGCGTTTTCCGATGCGGCCACCGACAATTCCTCGCCATGGTCGGTGGTGACTTTCGGCTTCGCGGGGTCTTCGCCTTCGATCTTGAGGATGCTCGGCCCTTTGACCGACGTGTCCTGATAGGTCACGGCGAAAACCCCCCGAAAATCCTTCTGCCGACCTTTGTCGGTGTCGAATTCGTCGCCGTCGATCCAGGTGGCCACGACGGCGGCGTGTTCGTCGGCGAACAGATCGCCGTTGGCGACGACCAGATTCGCCGCCTTGCCCTTTTCCAATGTGCCGTAGCGCGCGTCGATATTGAGAAGCGACGCGGGTGTGGTGGTCAGGGCGGCGAGCGCGGCACTGCCGTCCAGGCCGCGCTTGAGCGCCGAGCGCAGGCGGGGCCAGAAGGTCTTTTCGGGTTTTTCCAGACCGTCGGCGGTCAGGGCGAACGACACGCCGGCTTTGGCGAGCGCCCCGGGGTTGGTAGGCGCAAGGTGCCAGTGTTCGAGTTGTTCCAGGCTGACATCGAGCGCCTTTTCGGGAGTCTCGACCTCAGGCGCGTCCGGAAATCGGAGCGGCACGATCACCGTCGCATGCGCTTTGGCAAGGGCGTCGATCATCCGGTATTCGTAACCGCTCCCACGCAGGACAGGCTTCAGGTTGAATTCCTCAGCGATGCGCAAAGATCGCAAGAGATCGAGTTCGTCCTCCGTCTCGAACGCCATCGCCACTTGGCCCGCCGCCACGCCGTCGAGCGCGGCGAGGGCTTCGTTCGTCTCCGGCCGCTGGCTCGCGCCGGAGTGGTCCTGGTAAGACTGGCGCGCCTGCCGATACCATTGGGCATCAAGTAAAATCTGGCGAACCAGCGCGATGCAACCCATGAGCGAATTGGGATAAAGGTCCGGGCTGTCCGGGCGGCTTTCATCGAAGGCGACGTGTTGAAGCGCCGCGCCGGGTATCAGGGTATGTTCGCTACCCTTGCCAGACAGCGCCACCAACGCGCTGCTGCCCCGAAAGATCCCCCGGCCGGGCACGACCAGGGCGGTCGTAAAACCCATCGCGCGCCATTCTTTCGCCTGCTTTTCATCGACGCCCACCAGCCGGGCCGCGTCGCGCTGCGGGGTCACCAGGGGATTCCACGAGCCCGCGCCGGTCGGCTTGTCGGGCTCGGTTTCGGGCGTCGGTTTATGGCGGCCCGGTTTTTCGGGCCGCAAGGGGGCCGGCGCGTCCTTCGGGGCGAGGCCGTAACGGGAATAGGCGTCGATGAAACCTGCGTAAACCGTTTTTCCCTGGAGGTCCCACACCCGGGCGTCGGCCGGCGGCGACACGTCGGGACCGGCGTCGGCGACCAAGCCGTCGCGCATGACGAGGCAGCCGTGTTCGACGATTTTGCCGGGAGCGATGACGAGCCGCGCGTTGACCAGCGCGTGGACGCGCGGCGGATTTTCGTGCAGACCTTCGGTCGGCGCGGTCGAAGTTTGCGCCGCCGACTGACTCGCCGACGCCACGCACACCGCCACGGCGGCGAGGCGAACCCAAAGGAGCGACGTGATCAAGGCTCGCTATTTTGCAGATGCGGGTAACGATGACAAGGAAATGCCGACCGCTTGCCAGGTGATCTTTTTTGACGCGGCAGGCACCCTGATCTACCTCCCGCAATCGGTCGGGGAGCATTACCGTACGGTGGCGGTTCCTTTCGGCGTCGCCCCGGATGCCGCCACCTTGGACCGCGCCTTTCGCGCCGCCTGGAAGGCCGCCCCGGAGCGACCTGCTTGCGACGGCCCACGGCCCGACGACGATAAGGGCTGGTGGCGCGGAATGGTGCGAACGATTTTCGACGCGGCGCTCACCGCCGAGGAAAACCGTCGGTTCGACTTCGCCGCGTACTTCGAAGCGGTCTACGCTCACTTCGCCGCACCGGGAGTGTGGGCGGCGTACACGGATGTACCCTCCGCCCTCTCGAAATTGCGGGAAACCGGATACCGGCTCGGTGTCATCTCGAATTTCGACGGCCGCTTGCGCCGGGTGCTCGCCGACCTCGGACTCGCCGCGCACTTCGAGCACATCGTCATTTCCAGCGAGGTCGGCGTGGACAAACCCGACCCACGGATTTTTCGGAATGCCCTGTCTCGTTTCGGAGTTGTCGCCACCGACGCCGTCCACGGGGGGATGATCCGCAAAAGGATTGGGGCGCGGAGGCGGCCGGCTTGAACGTCTTCCGCCTCGAACGGCCCGGTCATACGCTGCACGACCTCACGGCGTTTTTGGAACGCACGCCGGAGCCGTAAAAGCGCGCTTGCGCAAACGGCGCTTTGGAGGTAACTCAGTCCTTCCCGCGCGGGCTGATAGCTCAATGGTTAGAGCACTCGCCTTTTAAGCGATTGGTTCTGGGTTCAAGTCCCAGTCGGCCCATCTCCCCCTTCAGCGGCAACGGTGTTGCCCAACTGCTCCGCCTGCGGAAACGTCCGGCGCTTGGCCACATGGTGCGCGACCAGGCAGCAGATCATCGCCCACGCGCTGCCGACCGACCAGCCGGCCAGCACGTCCGTCGGGTAATGCACGCCCAGATACACCCGGCTGAAGCCGACCAGTCCGATCAAAACGACAGCGACGGCGAGAAAGTAAATCTTCATCGAGAATTTTTTCGCCGCCCGCGCCAGGAGCGCGGCCATCGTGAGGTAGGCGACGGACGAGAGCATCGAATGTCCGCTCGGGAAACTGGCGGTCGAAATATCGGTCAGGTGCGGGACGACCTGCGGGCGCGGACGGTGAAACATCTCCTTTAAAAACAGCCCGAGCACCGTGCCGCTGAGCGTCGAGGCCAGCAAGAAACTCAGCAGCCCGAAACGCCGTTCGAGCGCGAGATAGCCCGCGACCACCGCCGTGATCAACCCGATGCCGACCGGCCCGCCGAACGTCGTGAAATCCCGCGCCACCTGAAGCGTCCACGACGGGCCGATGGGCACGGCAGTGTTCCCGGGTTGGCGCAGGGCGAGCAGGAGCCGGTCGTCAAACTTCGCGGGATTTCCTTCCACGACCTCCGCAGCCAGCGCGCCGAACGCCCATAACGCCGCCACCACGCCGAGAATAGTCAATAACAACGCGAACTCCAGCCGGCCGGAGCGGCGCACCCAGGCGAGCCAACCTCCAGCCCATGTGGCCAGCGCGTTGCTCACTGGCCTGGCCCCCGTTCGGCGTTTCGCGCGGCGACCGCCTCCAGGTGGCGTTCCTCGGCGTCGATGACGGAGAGGAATATTTTTTCCAAGGCCCCGCCGGCCTCCTGGTTCTGGCGGCGCAGTTCATCCACCGTGCCGAGGGCCACGAGACGGCCGTGGTTGATGATGCCAATGCGGTCGGCCATCTCCTCGGCGACGGAAAGCGTGTGCGTCGAAAGGAAGATCGTGCAGCCCGCGCGGCTGCGCGCCTTGAACTCATCCTTGACGATCCGCGCGTGCATCGGGTCGAGCCCCACCATCGGCTCGTCGATGATGAAAACCTTCGGATCGTGCAGCAGTCCCGCCGAGATCGCCACGCGCTGGCGGGTGCCGTGGCTCAGGTTTTCGATCAGCTCGTTGTGGTAGCCCGTCAGGTGAAACTGCTCGAAAAGCTCCCCCGTGCGCGTGAGGATGTCGGCTCGCCGCATCTCGTAGAGTTCGCCGACGAAAGTCAAAAACTCCCGCGGGGTCAGCTTGTCGTACAGGAACGGGAAATCCGGCACGTAGCTGATGAGCCGCTTGGCGGCGGTCGGGTCCTTGCGGATGTCGAACCCCGCGACCCGCGCCGTGCCCGAACTCGGCCGCAACAGGCCGGTGAGCATCTTGATCGTGGTCGTCTTGCCCGCCGCGTTGGGTCCGAGGAAGGCGAAGAATTCGCCCTGCGCGATGTCGAGGTCCAGCCCGTCGACCGCGCGCAACGCACCGAAATTTTTGCTGAGAGCCTGCGTCTGGATCATGGCGAAAGCGTATCGTCGTAAAAATCGAAGCCCAGGAAGGTTTTCACGGCAAGAATCTGGCCGAGCTGGTTGACGTGGACGGTCGTTTCGAGGGTGTCGCCGTGGTGGATCGTCACGACGTAGGTATCGATCTCGTCGTCGCCGACGCGCAATTTTCCGCGCTGGGCCGTCAACCGCACCGGCGGCGTGGCCCCCGGAGAACTGGCCGGCAAGAGGACGCGCGGATCGATCCCGTAGGCGCGCGGGTCGAGCCGGTTGACGAGTTCGTCGGGCGTGCCCGCCCCTTCCTGAAGCGTTTCGTTCCCGCGCGTGATCTGGTAATGCCAGCGTTTTTCCTCCGGCTGCCCTTCGAGGTGCAGCGTCACGCCCGGCGGATTCTGTTTGTGCTCGTGGAGGCTGACGGACAGTTCGATGCGGCGCACGTTATCGTGGTCGTCGATCTCCAGGATCCCGTGGAAAACGACCCGTTGCGCGGGGACGCCTGGCAGGCTCAAGAGGAAACTTCCGCTGGTGCTGAGGAGGTCGGCCCCGCCGCCGCGGCCTTTGTCCGGAGCCAATTGCTTCGGCTGGAGATGGAAGGTGCCATCCCCGCGCCGCCGCTGGCGGTAAAGCACCAGCTCGGAGGCGAGTTCGTGTCGGAACACCAGCCGTTTGACGTAATCCACCGGCACCGGCAGGCTGTCCGCGCGGCCGGGGAAAAACTCCGTTCGCACGAGCAGCGCGGCCATCATCAACCAGAACGCCACGATGGCGGCCACGGACAGGCGGTAGAGCACGGCGACATTGTAGAGCAAATGAGCGGGCCGCGCCAAACCTTCCGCGCGCATCCGACCAAATCCGGCCGCCCGCGCGTTTGTTGACGGAGAAGACATCCGTGCTGGTGACGGAGAACCTCGCCGTTATTTCGTGGATCGCGCCTCCGGCTTTCCAGCGTTCCCGTGAAAGTCGAACACAAAATCGCCGCTGTTTTCATTGCCGCCCTGCTCGGCATCGCGCTGGTCGGCCTGATGACCTTCCACGAGGCGCGCCAGCACGACGACTACAACCGCTGGGTCGTCCACACCTACGACGTGATCGGCAAGATCAACGAGGTCGCCGGCAGCCTGGAGCAGATCGAGAGCGGCGGACGCGGCTATCTCCTGACGGGCCGCAAGGATTACCTCGCGCCCTACCAGACCGGCATCGACACGGTCTTCACGGAACTCGACGAATTGCAGCGTCTGACCGCCGACAATCCCATCCAGCAAACCCGCGTCGAGCGGGTCCGCTCGCTGGTGAACCGCGCTATTGCGTACCTGCACGACAAGATCGACCTGCGCGACCGCGAGGGACTCGTCGCGCTGGCGCCGACCGTCGGCACGGAGTCCAAGGAAAACGCCGATCAGGTGCGCTTCGCCGCCGGGGAGATGAAGCGCACGGAGATGGATCTGCTCAAGAAGCGCACGCTCGAAGCCGAGGTCAGCGCGAGCCGTACGCTGAAGAGTTTCATGCTCCTGCTGGCGCTGGCCGTCGTGCTGCTGCTCGGATTTTTCTGGCTGATCTGGCACGATCTCGCCAACCGCCGTCGCGGCGAGGAGGCCCTGCGCGAGAGCGACGCCAAGTTCCGTAGCGTGCTCGACGGCACTCCCGATGCGTTGGTCATCGCGGACGGCGCGGGCGCAATCCAGATGGTCAATTCGCAGGCCGTCACGCTTTTCGGGTATTCGCGCGAGGATTTCACCGGCCGGAAACTGGATGACCTTCTGGTGCGGCGCGACAACCCGGAAGCCGGGGCGGCCGACCCCGACGAACCCGCCCCGCGCGTGGGGGACGAGGCCTTCGTCCATTTCAAAACGCTATCGGCCAAATACGATGGGGTCCGCAAGGAAGGCGGGCTGTTTCCGGTCGAGACGAGCCGCAGCCCTCTGGACGTGAGCGGACAGCGGCTCGTCATCACGGCGATCCGCGACCGCACCGAGCAGCAAGTCGCCGAGGAGGCGCTCAGCAAATATTCGCTCGATCTGGCGCGGTCCAACGCCGAGTTGGAACGCTTTGCCTACGTCGCCTCGCACGATCTCCAGGAGCCGTTGCGGATGGTCAGTTCCTACACCCAACTGCTCTCCCGGCGTTACAAGGGCAAGCTGGACGCGAACGCCGACGAGTTCATCGGATACGCGGTCGATGGGGCCAACCGGATGCAGAAGCTCATCAACGACCTCCTCGCCCTCTCGCGCGTCGGCACACAGGCGCGGCCGAGCGAGCCGGTCGATACCGGCGGCATCCTGCGGCGTGTGCTTTCCGACATGAAGGGGACCATTGAGGCCGCCGAGGCCCAGATCATCGCCCCCGAACAAATGCCGACGGTCCTCGCCGACGGCACGCAGATCGGACAGCTTTTCCAAAATCTGGTCGGCAACGCGCTGAAATTTCGCGGCCAGGAGCCTCCGCGCATCGAGATCACCGTCGAGGAGGAAGAAGCGGGTCTGTGGCGGTTCTCGTTCAAGGACAACGGGATCGGCATCGAGCCGCAGTATTTCGAGCGCATCTTCGTCATCTTCCAACGGCTGCACGGCAAGGAAAGTTACCCGGGCACGGGCATCGGACTGGCCATCTGCAAAAAGATCGTCGAGCGTCACGGCGGCAACCTCTGGGTCGAGAGCCAACCGGGACAAGGCGCGAATTTCCTCTTCACCCTGCCCTCCCCGCCATGATACAACCCTCGCAGCGAATCCGAATTTCCGACATGCGCCCCATCGAAATCCTACTTGTCGAGGACAACCCCGGCGACGTGCGCCTCACTCAAGAAGCCCTCGGGGAGGCCAAGGTGCGCAACAACCTCGCGGTCGCCCGCGACCGCGTCGAGGCCCTCGGTTACCTGCGACGCGAACCGCCGTTCCAGGACGCCACCCGGCCCGATCTGGTGTTGCTCGATCTCAATCTGCCGCGCAAGGACGGCCGGGAAGTCTTGGCCGAGATCAAGGCGGACCCCGAGTTGCGCCGCCTGCCCGTCGCCGTACTGACCACGTCGAACGCGGAAAAAGACATCCTGGAAAGCTACAACCTCTACGCGAACTGCTACATCACGAAGCCGGTCGATCTGGATCAGTTCGTCGGCATCGTCACGTCCATTGAGGATTTCTGGCTGACCATCGTCAAGTTGCCGAATTAGGACCGGTCCGCCCCGGAGGGCAAATTGGACGTGGCATCGGATCGGCTACATGTTCCCGGCTAGCTGTATCGCCGCCGCATGACCGCCAGCCTTCCCATCCGCGTACTCCTCGTCGAGGACAACGCCGGGGATGCGTGTCTGGTCCGAGAGCATTTGGCGGATGCGCACGGAGGCCAGGCGTTCACGCTGGAAATCTGCCCGACGCTGGCGGGTGCCGTCGGCGCGTTTCAACGATTCTCGCCGGATGTCGTCCTGTTGGACCTGAGCCTGCCCGACAGCTTCGGGCTCGAGACGCTGGAACGCTGGCAGCAGGCGGCACCTGCGCTGCCCGTGATCGTGCTGACGGGTTCGGACGACGAGGCACTGGCCGTCAACGCCGTGCGCGAGGGCGCGCAGGATTATCTGGTCAAGGGACGCATCGACGGCGACGTTCTCGGCCAGGCGATCCGCTACGCCATCGAACGCAAGCGCGTGCAGGAGAGCCTGCGCGAGGTCAACGACGAACTCGAACGCCGCGTCGAGGCCCGCACCGCCGAACTGCGCGACAGCAACGCCCGCCTCCAGACCGAAATCGCCGAACGCACCCTCGCCCAACAACGCGCGGCGGAGTTGCTTGCCCGCGAACAGGAAGCGCGGCGGATGGTGGAAAGCGCCAACCGCAGCAAAGACGAGTTCCTGGCGATTCTCTCCCACGAACTCCGCACCCCGCTCAACGCGATCCTCGGCTGGTCGGAAATCCTGCGCGTCGGCGAACCCGACCGCGCCGAGGTCCGCGAGGGCATCGAGGTCATCGAGCGCAACGCCCGTTCGCAGGCGCGCTTGGTCGAGGACGTGCTGGAAGTCTCACGAATCATTTGTGGCAAGGTGCGTCTGCAAGTCGGCCCGGTGCAGCTTTCCGCCGTGATCGACGCCGCCCTGACGAGCGCCCGTCCGACGGCGGCGGCCAAGGGGATCGATCTGCGCATGGAAATCGACCCGTCGCTCGCGACGATCCACGGAGATGCCGACCGACTTCAGCAAGTCGTCTGGAACCTGCTCTCCAACGCGATCAAATTTACTCCGCGCGGTGGTGCGGTGACGGTCCGCGCCGGGCAGACGGCCGGCCAGGCCGTGGTCGAGGTCAGCGACACCGGCATCGGGATAAAAGAGGATTTCCTGCCGTTCGTCTTCGACCGTTTCCGGCAATACGACGGCTCGGTCACGCGTTCGCATGGCGGTCTGGGCCTCGGGCTGTCGATTACCCGTCATCTGGTCGAGATGCACGGCGGGAACGTCACCGTGAAAAGCGACGGGGATGGCAAAGGCGCGATTTTTTCCGTGTACCTGCCGCTCACCGCTCCAGAATTCCTGTGTGCGGAGACGCCTGTCGCAAGCGTTTGCGCGGATCGTCCGGACGGGGGGCAGGCCGTTCCTTCGCTGGGTCACTGCCGTGTGCTCGTCGTGGACGACGAGGCCGATTCGCGCCGGGTTCTCGTTCGCCATCTCTTGCGCGCGAAGGCGGAAGTACGGGAGGCCGATTCCGTGGCCATGGCGATGGAAGTGCTCGAACACTGGCCGGCGGATGTCCTCATCAGCGACATCGCCATGCCCGGCGAGGACGGTTACAGCCTGCTGCGGCGTTTGCGTGCCCTCGATGACGAACGCCTGCGGGCTCTGCCGGCGGTGGCCCTGACGGCATTCGTCCGCGCCGAAGATCAGGCGCAGGCACTCGCCGCCGGGTTCCAGACGCATCTCTCGAAGCCGTTCGAGCCGGCGGTTCTGCTGCGCACCGTTGCCTCGTTGGCGGCGAAATCCGGGCCGGTCGGGACCGCGTAAAACGCGGATCGCGGATTGGAGCCGGGTCGTTGGAGGGTCCCGGCGGCGGTTGGCTGCCTCGCAAGGACTCGAACCTTGACAAAGTGATTCAGAGTCACTTGTGCTACCATTACACCACGAGGCACCGTGGAAGGGCTGGAAATATGCCGCGCGCCGACCGGTTGGCAACCATTTTCTTGACCGGCAAGCCACCGTCCCGGCCGCGGGCCGATTTCGTCGCAATTTTGTGGTTGACGCGCGGCTGCCGCCACCCCATGATCCATTCAACGGTGTTTGTCCCGGTTGGTTGTTCCGCGACGCAGACCCAACCGTCCATCGCGCTACTCAACTCCGGAGAATGAATAAGGCTGGCCTGATCGACTTCGTCCAAAAAGGGATGGGTCGGCAGGCGAGCCGGGTTTCGGCAGACCGCGCGGTGACCCTCGTGATCGAGGGGATCAAGGCGGGTCTGCAAAGGGACAAGTCTGTGCAGCTCATCGGGTTTGGAACCTTTAGAGTCGTCGAGAGAAAAGCCCGCGCCGCCGTTCATCCGAAAACACAAGAGCCCCTCATGATCCGCCGGTCGCGCACCGTCAAGCTGGCGGTCGGCAAGGACCTGAAGAGCGGAATTTAGGCACCCCCCACCGATTTCCCCCCAACCGAGGAACCCCGTTTCGCGCGATGCGAAACGGGGTTTCTTATTTGTCGGTGGTGTTCAGAAACTGAACTGGAAAAGCTGGACGATGCCGAGCGCGATCAGGTAGCCGGCGATGATCGCGTTCAGGTTTTTCGGCCGAATGATCACGAGCACGCCGGCAATCAGCGCCAGAATCGCCTGGATCGTCGTTGAACTGAACGAGACCGAAAAAGTGTGCTGATGCGCGGCGAGGAGCAGCGGCGAGCCGGGTCCGAGGAGGGCAAGCGTGGAGGACATGCAAAACGCCGACTGTAAACGGCCCGCTGCCGGGAGGCAACGTTTTGGTACAAGTGGGATTCGCCGGGCACTTTCTTGTTTGCGCAACGTTGGATTCCCGCTAAACCATGGCGGACATGACACGCAGGGATTTCGTCCGGAGGGTGGGACGCTACGGCAGCGCGGCGGCGACGGGGGCCATGCTGGCCTTGGATTTGTTGGCGAGGCCCGGCGAAACCCGCGCCGAAGCTCCGTCCGCGCCTTCGCCATCGCGCGTTGGCAAGGGCCGGCGAGTGTTGATCCTCGGAGCCGGCCTGTGCGGCATGTCGGCCGCCTACGAGTTGGCCAAACACGGCTTCGACTGCGAGCTTTTCGAGGCCCGTGCTCGCGCTGGCGGACGATGTTGGACGGTGCGCGGTGGAGACCGGCAGACGGAGACGGATGGTACCGAGCAGGTCGCCCAGTTTGCCGAAGGTGCCTACATGAATCCCGGCCCGGCGCGCATCCCGGGCCATCACACGACGACCCTGGGTTATTGCCGGGAACTCGGCGTGCCCATCGAGGTCTTCAACAACGTCAACGAGTCGGCCTATTATCTGGTCAAGGATTTGCCCCGCGTCCGGCTGCGCGAGGCGCGGGCTGACCTGCGCGGTTACGTCGACGAATTGCTCGCCAAGGCCGTCCGCCGCGACGCGCTCGACCGCCAGCTGACTGCCGACGACAAGGAAGCGCTCATCGAATATCTCCGCGACGACGCTGGCCTCTCGCCCGACCTCGCCTACAAACCCGCCGCCGACCGGGGCAGCTTCAACCGTTCGTCGGAGAGCCGTGGCTACGTCTACGATGATTTGCCGGCCGCCGGCTCGCATCCCGGCAAGCTGAGCAACCCGCTCGATTTCGAGACGATCATCAAAGCCGGGTTCGGCAGGCATCTCGGGTTCGAGCGCCAGTTCGACCAGCAGCCGACGATGTTCCAGCCTGTCTGCGGGATGGACAACATCGCCAGGCCGTTCGAGCAACGCGTCGGCGAACGCATCCGCTACCGGCCGGAGGTGCGCGAAATCCGCCGCACGTCCGACGGCGGCGTGCGCGTGGTCGTCGCCGATCTGATCGAAGGCACAACGCGGGAAGTGCACGGAGATTATTGTATTTGCACGATTCCGCTGAGCGTCCTGCGAGGCGTGCCGGCGGACTTTTCACCGGGGATCGCCGAGGCCATCCGGACGGTGCCGTACATGGACGTGGGGAAGATCGCACTCCAATTCAAGCGCCGGTTCTGGGAGGAGGACGACCGTATTTTCGGCGGGATCAGTTGGACGGACCAGAACATCACGCAGATTTTTTATCCCAACTACGGGTATCTCGGAACCAACGGCGTTC
>CALMVM010000456.1 GCA_937873255.1 uncultured Verrucomicrobiota bacterium
GAGAGGGCGCGCCAGGAACGCCCCACCTCCCGGCAGGCGCTGGCCAACTACGCGGCCTGGCAGGCGCGTTATCTGCGGCAGGACCACGATCACGGCGCCACGGATGACTACACTCGACCGGCGCGGGCGGACACCGATGGCTGGACCACCCTGGCGCTGCCGGCGAGCTTCGCCGCGGCGGGCCTGCCCGACGCCGGGGCGACGTGGCTGCAACGCACGATCCCGGTCAGGGAAGCGCCGGCCGGCCGCAGCGCGACCCTGTTCCTTGGCGATCTGCACGGCAGCGCGGAAGTTTACTGGAACGGCAAGAAGATCGGCGCGGGCGACCGTGCGGACCCCTCCAGGAGCTACACGGTCGACGCCGGCGACCTGAAGGTCGGCGACAACGTGCTGGCCGTGCGCATTTTCGAAGCCGACCGCGGCGCGGAGGTCCGGCCGGGCAGGGTGGGTCTGGACATCCAACTGCCGGACGAGAAGCTTGCGCTGGATGGCCCGTGGCTGGCCAAGGCGGAGTTCGCGCTGCCGGTGCTCGCGGCAGGCTCGGCTCCTGCCCCCCCGCTGCCCCCGCGCAGCGAGCAGGAAACGGCGAGCTTTCTCTACAACGGCATGATCGCGCCGCTGGTGCCCTGCGCGTTGCGTGGGGTGCTGTGGTATCAGGGCGAGGCGAACGCCGACCGCGCCGCGCAGTACCGCGAGGCGTTCCCGCTGATGATCGCGGACTGGCGCAAACACTGGGGACGCGGGGATTTCTCCTTCTACTGGTGCCAGTTGGCCAGTTTCCAGACGCGCCAGGCGCAGCCGGGCGAGGTTGGCTGGGCGGAATTGCGTCAGGCGCAGACCGACACCCTGCGGCTACCGAACACGGGTCAGGCGATTCTCATCGACCTCGGCGAGGAGGCTGACATCCACCCCAAGGACAAGGCCGATGTCGGCGCGCGGCCGGCGCGGATCGCCTTGGCCAGGGACTACGGGCAGCCATCGACCGTGTGGGAGGGGCCGACGTTCGACGCGATGACCGTGGACGGCGGCAAGGTGCGGCTGACGTTCCGGCATGCGGACGGTGGCCTGAAGGCGGTGCCGATCCCAGAGACGTACCAGCCGAGTTCGCTCAAGCCCGAGACCAAACCCAACGTGCGGCATAGTCCCGACGGGCAGTTGGAGGGCTTCGTGGTGTGCGGGTCGGACCACCGATGGCATTGGGCGACGGCGGCGAACATCGACGGCGACAGCGTGGTGGTGACGTGCGCGGACGTGCCGGAGCCGGTGGCGGTGCGTTACGCATGGGCGAGTGATCCGCTGTGCAACTTCGCCAACGGCGCGGGGCTGCCGGCCGTGCCGTTCCGCACCGATGATCTGCCATGGACGACCGCGGCGGGGAAGTATTAACGAAGCCAACCTCAGCGACAGAGGCTGGCGAGGAAGGACATGATGAGCAGGAAAAGCCGCCAACCTCTGTTCGCTGGGGCGCATGGTTAGACCTGGCGAATTCGGGGCCAACGTAGAAAACAGATTATATAGCACGGTAAGGCATTTGGAGGGCGCGAAGCGGGCGGCACTTTGCCGGTCCGACGACCCGATTCTGCTTCCACACGTAGTCGCCCGTCAGGTTGACGTGTTCCCAGCCGAGTGGCTGGCCTCATGAAGGGGAGTCGGTTTGTTCTTCCTGCGCCCGCCGGCCGGTCCTGTCCAGCGCAGTCTGCCCTCTGTGCTTTGACAAACGAGCCCGCCCTGGCATCGCAGCTTGTCTGGCAGACAGACGGTTACGGGCCGGTACGCCCTCATGGTGTGCTTCTTGGGAGCAAATGGCTCTCAAGAAGCACTGCCCGGTGGCTTGCACAAATCAAAGGCTAAGAATTTCCAATAATAACGACTTTTTAAGGTGCTAACGCTTGGAATAATTTGCAATAATGATTATTACGCATCAACCTAATCGGCAATTACTTGTATTTGGGGTTGAGGACGGGATGAGCTTGAAATTCATGTCCATAAATGAAATTTGGTTCGTCACCTGCGCGACGTAAAAACCCACCGTTGTGGCGTTTGGAAAAACCACCATATTTTGACACCGAAAGTTGGCTGCATCCCACACGCATCGGCGGGAGATACGAAAACTGTTCTTGGTCCGGGTTGTCTCCCGGCGAAGGTTGGCTTGCGTCGTCAGACCAGCTGCGGAGCAGCAGAGATCGACTCTTCTCAATGCCATTGAGGCGCTCTACCAACTGAGCTAAGACCCCGAAAGTCGCTGCGGGCGTAGGTGATACGGTCGGTCATCGAAGTCTCGAAAAACCGGGGCGGTCCACCCGTTTTGGCCCCCCACTGCGGTTCCTCGGGAGGCCACAGGGAGAAACATCTTTAGCAGGGAATCCGACAGGCGCAAGGGAGAAAAGGTGCTCGGGGCTGGTCGGGGCGCCAGTCAGACCTACAGGGGGGTAGCCTCGGCCCGCAGTGCTCGTATTGGGGTCAACTGCCATTCAAGCCTTGCCTTGGGATCGCCAAGTCCTCATGGGGGAATGAAATTTGAAACACTGCGCGCGCCTCCCTGTTCCAGTTCAGGCCAATACTGCGGA
>CALMVM010000457.1 GCA_937873255.1 uncultured Verrucomicrobiota bacterium
GTCTTCTCCTTCTGCCTTCTGCCTTCTGCCTTTCCGCTACTGCGCCGGCAGCGACGGCTGCTCGCCCTCGGGCACCGTGGGCGGCTTCGGCTCGCCACGCGGCCCGGGGGAGGCATCGGGCAAATTGGTGGTGGGAGAGGAAGGGCGGGTCTTCGGCGTGTTCGTGTTGCTCGCCACCGGCGCGGGCGGGGGCGTCGGCGCGCTGACCGGCGGACCGACGTAATCGGGCCGCTTGGCGGTGTCCGTCTGCGCCTGGAGACGGCCGTCGCCGGTGCCGAGCTTCGGGTTGACCCCGCCGGCCGTCGTCGGCGCTTTCTCGGAGAAGAATTTCTCGCCGTACTTGGTGCGGATCTGGTCCAGCTTGGTCTTGGCCTTCTGGCCGTCGGGCGAATTGGGCTGCTGGCGGATCACGTCGTTGTAGTACACCACCGCCGCCCGGAACTGCCCCTGCTTGTAATAGTAATCCGCGATCTTGAGCGAACCACCTGACTGCACGTTGCCCAGGTTGGCGAGGTTTTCCTTTGCCTGCGCGGCCTTCTCGTGGTTCGGGTACGCCGCCAGGAAATCCTCGAACGCCTCGCGCGCGTTCTGCGCGGCGCTCCGGTCGTAGGACTGGCGCATGATCGTCATGTTGGCGAACCCGATCTCGTAGAGCGAGTCGGCGGCGATGGGGTCGGTCGGGTACTTGTCCACCACGGTCTGGAACGCCTTGATGGCCGCGCCGTAGTCGGCCACGTACATGAACGCCTGCCCGATGCCGAACTGCGCCAGCGGCGCGAACCGGTTGTAGGGCGCGTTGTGCGTGATGACCGTGAAGCACGCCACGGCCTTCTGGCGCGAGGGCGCGAGCGGCACGCCGAGCAGGCGCGTGCGCAGGCCGTCGAGGTACATCGTGCCGATGCGGTATTCGGCTTCCAGGGAAGCGTTGAAATCGGTGCTGTGGGGATAGTTGAGGATCAGGCGCTCGTAGGCATCGGAGGCGTTGGCGTAGTTCTTCTGCTGCTCGTACAACGCGCCGACCTTGTACTGCGCGGACGCCGCCACGGTGGTTTTCGGGAACCGGCGCGCGGTCTTCTTGTAACCGGCGATGGCCGTGCCGATCCGGCCGCGTTTCTCGGCTTCGAGCGCGGCGTCGAACTGCGTCTGGGCGTCCTTCTGGTTGGGGATTTCCTCGCCGCCGGGGGCGACGTAGGTGGCGTCCTCGCCCTGCCGGACAACCAGCGGGGCGGGGCTGCGGTGGGGCAGGACCACGCAACCGAGCGTCAGCAACGCGACGAATAAGACCGTTTTCTTCATGGCAAGGGCGGGGAGGGTCAGGCTAGCGAACAATCACGGACAGGTCAAGGGGACGCGCCAGGCCGGCCGGGAACGTATCTTATCCGTCCGCCCACCGAATCGGGAACGGGCGTCGGACGCTTCCTTGACCGGACACGTTCAAATTTTCCCATTATCTCCCCCGCCATGTCCGCCGCCCCCGTCGATCCCGCCGCGCAGATCAAACTCGGCACCTGCGCGTGGAACTTCGAGGACTGGCGCGACGTTTTCTACCCCGCCAGCCTCGCGTCCAACCAGGAATTGTCCTACTACGCGCGCTACCTGCCGGCGGTCGAGATCGACTCGACGTTCTACCACATCCCCCGGCCCGACGTGGTCGCGGGGTGGGCGAAGCGCACGCCGGACGATTTTGTCTTCACGGCCAAGATGCCCCGGCTCATCACGCACGAGGCGCGCCTGAGAAACTGCCGCCGCGAACTCGACGCGTTCCTCGGCAGCCTGCGGCCGTTGGGCGAGAAACTCGGCGCGGTGCTCATCCAATTCTCGCCCGGCTTCCGGCCCGCGCACGACGAGGACGCGTTGCGTGAATTTCTCGACCTGCTGCCGGCGGGAAAGATTTCCTTCGCGGTGGAGTTCCGCCACCCCGACTGGCACGCGCCTCGCATCGCCAAGATGCTGACCGAACACGGCGTCGCCTGCGCGTGGAACGATCTCACCGCCATCGAAGCGCAGAACGAAGGGGCGTTCGGCTTTTTGCCGATGACGGCGGATTTCCTGTACGTGCGGCTGATGGGCGACCTGGAAACGAAGTTCCGGCCCGATGGCGAGCGGCAATTCCGCTACGGGAGCCTGTTGTGGGGGCGCGAGAGCGGGATGGAGTTCTGGGCCGACCGGCTGAAAAATCACCTCGGCGACACCCGGCGCATCTACGTGATGGTCAACAACCACTACGAGGGCTTCTCGCCGTTGACCTGCCAGCGTTTGGGCAAGCTGCTGGGCATCGACATCGAACTGCCCAGCCTCGTGCAGCACGCCGCCAAGCCCGGCGAAGCGCCGAAGGAATTGGACGAGCAGTTGGACCTGTTTTGAGGGTGCGGTGCGATCACTGTTCAGTTTGGACGGAAGGGTTTTTGTCTGACGCCTCGGCATCGGAGACGATCTGCTTCGCTCGCGCCAGGCAGTCTCCCGAGATGATCGAGCGCTCGGTCGGAGTGCCGTTGACCAACTCGCGCAAACGGCCGGCAAGTTGGACCAACGCGGCTGGCACTCCGGCGATCACGCCGTCATTGGTCTCGCCGTATTCCGCTCCGCAACGGAACAGGTATTCGTTGCCGTCCCGCACGACGACGGGAGAGGGCGGCCCGTGAAAGTAGCGGGTGCGGCGCACGGCGGCGGACCACGCCGCCTGCACGGCCTCGGCGAACGCCTGCGACACCTCCAGCCGGGCGCGGTCGATCCTGGCGTCCCGGTGGACTTCCCACCACATGGGTTTTGCGTCGGACAGCCTCGTGTTCGAGACCAGCAGCGGCTCGGCCGCGGACGCCGTTTCCAGCACCCAGCGCAGAGGCTTGCCGTACCCGACCGTATCCTCCTCGTTCAACGGTTCCCGTTCGAGGCGCAGGACCACGGCATAGTGCTTCTGGTGTCCGGCGATCACCAACATCCAGCATTCCGCGTTTTTCTCCCCCAACAAAGCGTCGAACACCACCTGACGCCATCCGCGTGGATCCTCGGGAGAAACCGGTTGCAAGTGATTCGGCCGCATCTCCTCGGCGGTCACAAGGGCGACAGGAGAAATCGCCAACAAAACAATCGCCAGCCCTCGAATCATTCGGACTTTATAACCTGTCCGGAACAATCAATGGAAGTCGCGCGACGCTCCCTCGCTCCATCGGGGCGAAATTCGGATGATCCCCAGCAAGCGATGGTTGCCGCCGGGCACCCCAACTGCTTTCCTTGGCGTGCTCGCATGAGGCTCATTCACGAAAACCAGCAGGCCGCCGTCGCGGAACTCGAAACGCGCCTCGTCGAGTTCTACAACACCTTCACCGGTTACGACGCCTTCAACTCCCTGCCGGAATACCCCGTGCTCTGGGACAATGTCCTGCGGCTGGCACGGGAGAAAACGGCGCGCCCCGTCCGCGTGCTGGAAATCGGCGCGGGCCGCTCCGGGTTCGGCAAATTCCTGCGCGACCGGGGCGCGCGCGACGAAATCCACCTCACCTCGCAGGACATCACCACCGCCAACCTCGCCCACCTGCGGGCAAGCTCCGACGAGGTGTTCACCGGCAACATCGACCGGCTCGCGGGCACCTGGGACGTGATCTTCCATTCGTACGTTTACGAGCACCTCTGCCGGCCGCGCGAGTTCAACGAACGGCTCTGGAGCCACCTCGCCCCGGGAGGGCACCTGCTGATCCAGAGTCCGCGTTACGACTTCCCGTTGTACTTCCCGCCGGCGTGGGACCATCTGTCTTTGCCCGTCAAGCTCTGGCAAACGCTCCGGCTGGCCGTCGGCGACCTGACGGGCGTGCGTTTCACGATCTTCTCGGACCCGGCCGTGTTCCACCTGCCGTTCGTGCGCGACCGCGACGCCGTCCACCGCGTGCGCAAGGGCGACCTGCGCGCGCTGTTCGGCGAGCGCGCGACGCTGTGCGAATTCGACCTCGCGCCGGGCAGTCTCAAGGACTGGATCGTGAAAAAACTTCTCACGCTGAGGGTGATCCTACAAAAAAGGGCGTGATGCCCCCCGCCGGTCCCACCC
>CALMVM010000458.1:0-2309 GCA_937873255.1 uncultured Verrucomicrobiota bacterium
AGCGAGTAAACCACGCCGCGGGTCTGGATCGTCGGGGTGACGAGGGCCGAGCCGGACGAGGTGACGTTCGCGCCCAAGGTGGCCGTCGTGCCGTTGGCCCCGGCGGTGGCCGTCGGCGAGGTGATGACCGCCTGCGAGGGCGGGATGATGGACATCGTGCTGGCGGTACCGCTGAAAGTGCCCGCCGTGTAGTACTGGCTGGCCGTGTGCGAGCCGGGGGGCACGGTGCTCAACTCGACCTTGGTGGTGGTGGCCACGTCGAAGTCCGTGTAGAGGACGCGGTTGGCCGTGTTGCGGAAGCCGCTCGTCGGCGCGTTGAGGTACGAGCCGCCGTAAGCAGCCGAGCCCGAATTGCCGTTAGTCACGTAGGCGCGCGTGCCGGTGGAGGGATCGACGCTGGTGATCGCCGCCGCCGCCTGGCTCTGGGCCTCGTCGAAGGCGAGGATGCGCTGGTTGGTGAAGTCCCAGGAGATGCCCGTCAGCGTCTGGAAGGCCGGGGTGGCGCTCGCGCCGCCGTCCACGCGCTGGGTCGTGGTGCCGTTGGCCACCAGGACGATCTGCGGGGCGGTGAACTGGCTGTTGTCGAGCAGCGCGTACACCGTGCCGTCCTGTTTGACCGCGATGCCGTTGCAGGCCACGTTCGAGGCGATGGAGGCGAGCTGGACGCTGGTGCTGGAAGTGGCGCCGGGCGTGAACCGGTAGATGCCCCGCGTGATGGTGCTGACAGCCGTGTTGGTCGTTCCCAGGTCGAAGTACACGAAGGCGTTGTTGGCGAAGTCCCAGGCGATGGCCGCGTAGGTCTTTTGCGGACTGCCGGGCACGACCGCCGCGTTCGCGGGCAAGGGCACCTGCGTGCGCGGGAAGCTGGAGTTGGTCAGGTCGATCTTGTAAAAGAGGTTGTTGACGTTGTTCCAGTAGTAGAGCTGCTCGGTGGGCGAGACGGTGCCGAGGTTGACCTGGGAGTTGAAACTCGCGCCGCTGCCCACGCTGGGCGAAGCCACCGTCGTCAACGCGCCGGCCGTGGCCCCCTGGCTGTTGACCACGTCGATGGCGCTGTTGCCGTAGTCGAAGATGACGGCGTCCTCGGGGTTGAGCGGACCGAGCACGCCTTCGGGCAGCGGCCCGACAAACCCCGGGCCAGGCCGGAATCCGGGGGCGAGCGGAAGCACCGCGGTCCCCGGGCCGTTCGCCGCAGGCGCGGAAACGGCCGTGTCCTGGCCTTCCGAGTGGGTGGGGGCGGCCGCAGCGTATCGCATCCCTCCGTACAGACACAGGAGAGCGCAGACGAGGCTCAGAAGGAGCAGGTGCCCGGCGACCCGGCGGAGCATCGTCGAAGGGCGGACGGTGGAAACCAGACGGCGGGGAGCGATCATAAGAGCGAGGACGGGTAAGCGTAGAGCGGGGAGCGACGAGCGGCAAGCCGCGTGCTACGGGCGAGGCGGGAAAATGCCCGTCAGGGCGATGCAGTAGTTCACGACCAGGCAGAGAGGCAAGTTATTGTGCGGCTGACCGCCGCCCGCATTCTGGACCGCGTTGGACGCCATGCCGGCCGTGGCGTTGTCGGGGCCGTAGCTGAACTGCGTCCGCGTGGGCAACTGCGCGAAGAACTTGCCTCCGGGCGTCGCGGAGTCGCCCGTGGCGGCCTGGCCGTTCACGGAATGGTTGTGACTGGGAATCTGCGTCAGGTTCAAGGTCACCGACGCCGCGCCGCCGGCTTGGCCGGGCTGGTACGGACTCAGACCGGCGCCTTGACCGGAGGTGATGGGAAAGGAGCCTTGCAGGTTGGGCAGCCCGAAGGTGGACGTGCCGTTGCCTCCGTAGTTGGTACCCAGCAGGGAGTAAAGCGCGGTGTTCTG
This sequence comes from uncultured Verrucomicrobiota bacterium, assembly GCA_937873255.1. GTDB lineage: Bacteria > Verrucomicrobiota > Verrucomicrobiia > Chthoniobacterales > SZAS-18 > CAHJWO01. Next base: position 1,857 of record CALMVM010000458.1, read on the forward strand.
CGCGATAGGCATGATCTGGCCGTTGCACAGCGCCCAACTCTTCGGGGCGTAGTTGAAACCAAACATGCGGACTTCAGCGACAAACGGTGAGGACATAGCGGTGGAAAGGTAGGGATAAAAGGTTGCGGCAGTCGGGTGGAGTTAATTCGGGGAGGGATAGATGCCGTTGAGCGCGATGATGAAATTAACGCACACGTAGGGCTTGATGTTGCTGTGCGGCTGGTTGCCCCCGCTGTTCGTGGTGGCTTTGGGACTCATGTAGGTCAGGTTGGAGCCGGAACCGTAGGGCATGAGGGTCGTATCGCCAGGCACGCCGAAGATGGCGTTGGCCCCGGAAGGGGCCGTGCCCGAATTCGCATTGTTGTCGGCGGCCATGAGGTGAGTGTGGACGGCGAGCTGGCTGGTATTGAGGGTGACCTGCTCGACGCCGCCGGTCTGGCCCATGGCGTAGCT
>CALMVM010000458.1:2319-10005 GCA_937873255.1 uncultured Verrucomicrobiota bacterium
GGATCGGTGCCCTGGTGGACCGCCAGACGGCTCTGGAGATTGGGCAGGTTGAAGCTCGTCTGCCCGTCGCCTCCGTAGGTGGTGCCAATCAGGTTGAAAAGGGCGTCGTTCTCCGAAATGCTGAGGCTCTGGCCCTGACAGAACAGCCAGCCCTGCGGCGCGAAGTTCCCGGCAAACATGCGGATTTCACCAATGTAAGGATCAGACATAAAAGAAGAAAAGTCGTAAGGGGTTGGAGGGATCGAATGCGATTGCCTTAGTTACGGGAGGGATAGATCCCTTGCAGGGCGACGATGAAGTTGATGGCCAGATATGGCATGCGGTTCTCGTGTGGCTGGCCGTTGCCCGTGTTGGCGAGGACGTTCCCGGCCATCGTGGTGTTGGCGCTGGCCTTGTTGTCATAAAGGCCGATCCCGTTGTTGCCCGGCAGGGTCGTGTTGGTCGGCGAGTGCTGACCGCCGCCGGTCGAAACGTTGGCGGTGTGGTTGTGCGAGGGAATCTCGTTCTGGACGAGCGAGTGGGTGGCCTCGCCCAGTTGCTGCCCGGGGTTGTAGCCGTTGCCGAAGTGCATGGCCGAGCGCCCGCGCAGGTCGGGAAGCTGGAACGTGGTGGACCCGTTGCCGCCGTAGGTGGTCCCGAAAAGGGAGAAAAGCGCCTGGTTCTGGTTGACGGGCAGAGCCTGACCGTTCGCCAAGGCCCAGCCTCGGGGTGCGAAATTAAAAGAAACCATTTTGATCTCGCCGAGGAATTGGGTGCTCATGAATGCGGAGTGTGGAGTGTGGTGGTACGGAAGGGAATACTCCTTTGGGAGTAGGGGATGGAAAAACTACGCTACGGGGGGGCATTATTTTCGCTACCCTGTTTGGTGTCAATCCATTTGTTGCCTAGAAATGGTTCTTTCACGATCGGGCTGGCAAAAAGAAAGATCGGTCCCTTGCCAGGCGACAGGCGGCAGTTTATCAGGGCGGCGTGGATCTTTCTTCCTGGCCCGACCTGGGGTTGCGCCCGATCTCGGCGGCGGACGAGCCGCTGCTGCGGACGGTCTATGCCAGCACCCGTGAAGAGGAACTGGGCCTGACCGGTTGGCCGCCCGAACAACAAGCGGCCTTCCTGCGCCAGCAGTTCGACGCCCAGCACGGGTGGTATCAGACGCATTTCGCCGCAGCCGATTTCGACCTGATCCTGGAGCGAGACGAGCCCATCGGCCGCCTGTACGTTTACCGTCAACCGCATGATCTCAACGTCATCGACATCGCCCTGCTGCCCGCGTATCGCGGACGGGGCGTCGGCACTTTTCTGATGCGCCAGCTCCTCGCGGAAGCCGACCACACGGGCCGGACGGTGAGTCTCCACGTCGAAGGGTTCAACCGTGCGCGCGCACTCTACGAACGCCTAGGCTTCGCCTACGTCGGCGACGATGGGGTCTATCTGGAGATGCGCCGGCCACCAGCCGCCGGCGTCAGCTAAAAATGGCTTCCAGGCACATTCCCCGCAGTGGGTCGTGTACGGGCACGAGGAAAATCGTCGCCTTGGCAACGCCGGGGCCATCACATTCGTAGGTGCCCTGTTGGAGCCGGGCGGCGTCGGACGGACAGAACAGCAAGGAAAACGGCGCGCGCCCCGTCGCGCTGGCGTGATGGGGAAGCGCCTGCACATGGATCAGCTCCAGGTCAAGCGGCGGCTGGCCGTCAGGGTCCTCGGGGCGCGCCGCGTAGCGCTGGCCGGTCAGCCCCTCGAAAAATGGAGCCTCAGCGGTGGCAGGATCGAAAAGAGGATTCATCGGTGGTGCGAAGCGAGAGGAATACTCTTTGCGCTTACCCTCTGTTGTGTCCAGCAGAAAGCTCGGTCGCATGCCGACTGACGCTGAACCCCTCGACCACAAGGGCGATTATCTAGCCACCGGTGTCAGTTCGCCGCCGCCTTCGCTGTGCTGCCGTGCTTGCATAGGTCGAAACCCCGAAGCGAGCGATGGTCATCTGTTTTCCGCCGATGCGCCTGGGGTGCAGCTAATTTTCAATACCAAAAACGGTGGTTTGGCAGGACTATTTTTGGTGCAGTGTACGCGGTGGCCAGAGTTAACCCTTTGTTCTGGGTGATAAGTGCCTCGCGGTTTGCTGCGAGGTGTTTGACTCAAATGGGTAGGCGTTCGGCGGGATGTCAAGATCCAGGCCGAAAACGCCGCAGCGTGCTGGCTGGCCTTGACCACAGCCTTTGTCCACTTTTTTGTCTACTCATGCCCTTCAGATGAGATCATAAAGGGATCGGTTGGGAACCTCTTCGCGCCCCGATCATCCTCTCCTCCCTCTGAAAGATCATTCCAGATCAAGTGGGACACAGTTGCGAAAAAATGCCCCTACTCGGTGTAAACGAGCCGCTCTACCACGAGCTAACCACCCGAAATCGTTCTAGCACAACGTTTTATATGCATCTCGCCGTGCAAGCATTTTTGGTTTGTCCGACCGTTTATCCGACCTGTCGTTGTTGTATGAAGAAAACGAAGCCGGAGAAAGAGGGGGCCGTACACCTACGTGAGCGAGGGTTTGATCCGCTACACAAACGGAAAATACTATGCCAGATTTATGGTGAACCGCAAGGATGTGCGGCAGAGTCTGCGCACCACCGACCTCACCTTGGCTCGCCGCCGACTGCGCGACCTGCGTGCCGACCTCGAACAGACCGGCGCGAGCGGCGAGCAACTGACCCTCCGGCAGCTTTGCGACCGATATTTGGAGACCACGTTGCACCGTGAATCCAAAACGGTGGCCACGAAGCGGCGGGCTTGCAACGCGCTCAAAGCCGCGTGGCCCGGCGGGCCGGACGGCTTGATCTCCAAGGTCAAGCACTCGCAGGTGGAAGCCTGACTCGCCGGCTGCACGGCCGGCGCCGCGACCTACAACCACCGGCTAGAGTTCGTCCGCGGCGCGTTTACTCCAGCTGTCAACGACCGCCTGCTGGCTCATTCACCCGTGGACGGCATCAAGACGAAGAAGCGGGCAAAACCTCTCCGCGAGACCCCGACTGAAAGTGAATTCCATGCCATCGTGAAGAGCGTCCGGGAACAGCCTTTCAGCGACACCGCCACCGACAGTGGCGACCTCATCGAGTTCATGGGACTGGCCGGCCTCGGCCAAGCGGAAGTGACGCCGATGAAGTGGCAGCACATCGAATGGCAGGACGGTTGGATGACGGCCTTCCGGGCCAAGACGAAAACGGCGTTCCCTGTACCCGTTTACCCGAGGGTGCGCTCGTTCCTAGAAAAACTGCGGATGGCGCGTGGCGGGACGCCGCACCCGGCAGAGAAGATTTTTCGGGTCAAGAGTGCAAAAAAAGCATTGAAGGATGCTTGCGACCGTTTGCAGTTGCCCAACTACGCCCCGCGCTCGCTAAAACGCTGCTTCATCACCGGCGCACCACGCCGTGGTGTCGACGTGCAGTTCATCGCCTCATGGCAGGGACATTCCGATGGAGGCAAGCTGGTACTGCAAACGTACAGCCACATCACCAAAGATCACTCGGCAAAGATGGCTAAACTGATCTTGCCCCGGTTCTGGTTCTTCCGCACTTTGTGTGGATTCGGCCTTTAGCGGCGACCATTACGATGTGAGCACCTCTGGCGTTTTGGCGAACTGGCCATGCACGCAAACCGCTTCCACACAAAGTGCGGAAGAACCAGTTCTGAGGACCATCGGGGGTGCTACCAGAGAGCACTCCCCCCATGGCAACCACACAAAGCAGGTTTGGCAGGCGTTTTGACGACGAGTGCAAGCGCGAGGTCGCCGCGCTGGCGTGCCGGCCCGGCGCGACGAATGAGCAGGTGGGCCGCGCTCTGGGCGTGAGCGCCTGGAGCGTGTCACGCTGGAAGCGGCCGCACGGCGGCAGCGCAGGACGGAACACGGCTGCCACCACCCCCCCCGCCGCGGCCGCTTCTGCTGGCGTCAGCGTCGCCGAGTTGGAGCGGCGCATCCGTGTCCTGGAGCGCGAGAACGCGGCTCTGCGTGAGCAGCGCACGATCCTAAAAAAAGCCGTCGCCATCTTCACCGACCGCAGCGCATCTTACCGCTCCCGGCTCTTCGCGCAGACCTGCCGCGAGTTGGGCCTCAAGCACCTCTTTACCCGACCCTACCGCCCGCAGACCAACGGCAAGGCCGAACGCTTCATCCAAACGGTGACCCGCGAGTGGGCCTATGCCCGTGCCTACGACTCCAGCGACCAGCGTGCGAGCTTCCTGCCCAGCTACCTGCACGACCACAACTACCATCGACCACACTCCGCCCTCGGCCACCAGCCGCCTGCCTCCAGACGACCCAAAACTGCGGACAACCTCTTGACCTACAACAGTTAGGCGGTGCGGCTTTTGGAGGCAATGGAGAGCAAATGAGAAAACGACCAGCCGAAAATAGCAATGAGACCAAGGGCATAGGCCAGCCAAAAGAATCTCCCTCCAAGATGTGACGCACAAAAAACAAAGAATCCCGAAATCGGAGCTTCTGGGCGGTACTGAACGAAGTAAAGCGGCACAAGGATAGTACCGACAATCGCGTGGAGAAGCATCAAGCCTACGCCAAATGCAGAGATCAAATCTCGCGGCGATGTGGGGAAGGAAAGTGCTGCTGCTGAGACTGGGGACTTACTCTTGTTCATCAATGACGGGTGGCGACGCCTAACGATCCGAGCTAAGCGAAACGCGTGGTCCCGTGGCGCGGGGCGGTTCGCTGGCGTCCTTTGTCCAGTGGATTCGGCGGTCCGCAGTGGCCCTGCGTTTTGCTTGAGCGAGAAGTTGGGCGAAACGGCTGGATTTTAGCGTGGCTGTCAAGAACTAACCTGCCAGCCGTTTTGCTCAACTCAGTGATAGCCGGACATTGTTACAGAACAATGCGAGCCACACATACTCGACCATTCAAATCTGCAACCCGCCCAACCGCCGGCCCGGTTGCCAGCCGGGAATCGGCTCGCCGTGGTCTACCTTCCAATCGCCGTCCTCGAACACGAGCACGTAGCTCCACGCCACCGTGCCGCCGTTGCGCGCGACAAAAAACACGTCCACCGTCGCCTTGCGCGGATCGTTGCACGCGCGGTGGACCTCGCCGTATTCCACATGGTGCGTCCCGGCCATCGGCTGATACTCGCGCTGCATCTCCTTGGCGTATTCCACGAGGCTGAACTGCTCCTGCACCCGGCTCGCCGCCGCCTGGTACGCCTGCGGGAAATCCGCCCGCCGGCAAAGCAACAGGTGCCTCTGCACCACCCCGTACAAATCCCCCGTGCCCGCCGCCTCGGGCTTCGGGCGCATCGAGTAATCGATGAGCGCCACCGTGCCCGCGAACGAGAACACGCACACCGCCCAAGTGACTCGACGCCGCCAGTTCATGCCGGTTGCGCGGGGTGGGTTTCCGCCGCCCGGCCGAGCTGGCGCAGCAGTGGGAACGGATAAAGCCCGGTCGAATGCCCGTCCCCCCACGTCGGCTGGAAGGCGTATCCGCCCACGATCCCGTAGGAACGCAAGGCGAACGAACGCGCCGGGTCGTAGGAGACAGGCGGCTTGTCCACGTGGCCCAACGCGTCGGGTTCACCGCAGCAGCCGGCGCACGGACACGCCCGGCGCAACCGCTCCAGCGGCAGGTAACTCTCCTCCCCATCGTTCCAGCGAACCGCGAGTTCGCCACCGGCCAGTTGGATGTCCTCAGGAAGGATTTGCATGGGCAACGGGGGGTAATTCAAGCAGGTGGCAGGAAAAGTTGTCAACAGGTTATTCCCAGGATACGAACAAGCCCTCAGCGCAGTTGCTCGTCGGCCCCGCAGAAAAAATAAAGCGTCGCCTGGCCGACGGTTTGCAGGCTCTCGGCGCTGACCTTGTCGAGCGTGTCCCCCGGGGTATGCCACGCGGCGAAATCGAAGTCGATCAGGTCGAGCGTCGGGATGCCGACCCGGTTCAAATAATGATGGTCGTCGAGGATTTCGCCGTTCTTGAAATAGCCGAAATGGCTGCGGGTGCCCAGCGCGTCGGCGGCGGCGAAGATGCCCGCCGCCAGCTTCGGCGGCGAATCCGACGGCATCGTGATGTCCAGGTCGCGGTCGCCCATCATGTCCCAGAGCACCCCCATCTTGAACTGCCGCGCCCGGCCGCCTTCCGAGAGCGCGTGCGCGTAATGCCGACTGCCGTACAGGCCGTCGTAGGGCGCGCTGTCCACGACGAAATTGACGATGGCCTCCTCGCCGTCGAAGAACACGAGTTCGAACCGCCGCGCGAACGCCTTGTCGCGGCCGAGGACCCGTGCAAACTCGATCAACGCGCCCGTGCCCGAGCCGCCGTCGTTGGCCCCGACGAAGCGCAACGGGGGGGCGAAATATTTCGTGTCGTAGTGCGTGCAGACGACGGCGCGGGCGTCCTCCGGCCGGGCGTCGGCGGGGCGGGCGATGAGGTTGGTGAACTCGATGGGGCCGTGCGGCGTCGGGTCGGTGAACGTCTGGCGCTCGGTCCATCCGACGGCGCGGAGCTGTTCCTCGATGTATTTGCGCGACAGCTCCAGTTCGACGTGCTCGAACGCCTTCTGTCCGGAGAATTCCCTGCTGAACGCCTCGGGTGCCGGAGCGGGTTTGTTGCCGCACCCGGACGCGGTCAGACAGAGCAGCGCCGCGAGGCACCAACGAGGGGCGTGAAAAGGCATCCCGTGAGTGTGCAACGGCCGGGCGGTGGCGCGCAAGGCCGGGATTGCGATGGGTGATGGGTTATGGGTTGTGGGCGGAGAAAAAGCGCTCGCCCCCTCCTCTTCTCACAACCCACAACCCACAACCGCTGGAATTTCGCTTGCCGGGCGGCGGGGAGGTTCCGCATGGTCGCGGGATGGACGAACTGCTCACCCCGCGCCTGCGCTTGCGCCGGTGGCGGCAGACGGACCTGGAGCCGTTCGCCGCGATGAACGCCGCCCCGGCGGTGATGGAATATTTTCCATCTCGCCTCGACCTCGAAGAAACGCGATTGATGATTGGCCGGATTGAAGCGCAATTCGAGCGGCACGGTTTCGGGCTGTGGGCGGCCGAAGCGCCGGGCGTGGCGGATTTCGTCGGCTACGTCGGGCTGAGTGTGCCGGCGTACGAGACGGCGTTCACGCCCTGCGTGGAGGTCGGCTGGCGGCTGGCATCACAATATTGGGGCAAGGGGTACGCAACCGAGGGGGCGCGGGCGGCGTTGGACTACGGTTTTGGGACGTTGGGTTTGAAGGAAATCGTGTCCTTCACCGTACCGGCCAACCAGCGTTCGCGCGCGGTCATGGAACGCCTCGGGATGACGCGCGACCCGTCGGAGGATTTCGACCATCCGCGCCTGCCGGGAGGCGATCCGTTGCGCAGGCACGTCCTCTACCGACTGGCCGCGCCAACGGATATAACCAAGGGGACAGAATCCGCAGCAACATAGTGGTTACCGGGAAGATACTCATGGTGGCTGTGATCACTCGCTGAAGCAGTGTCCTCAAACTGGAAGAAAGACGCGAAAGGAATCAGAAACTCCGACGCTGCCTCCACATCGAGAATGCCATTCTGCATGCGGGCGCAGGCTGGCCCAGATGTCACACGCACCATCAAAGATGCAAGTAGGCTCGGATAAGGAGCCGATGGCGGTGAAGTATCAGCGGCAAACGAAATTGAGCCCTTACCCGTGTGACTGAGCATGATGATTGCGTCTGCAAC
>CALMVM010000459.1:0-3255 GCA_937873255.1 uncultured Verrucomicrobiota bacterium
GCGCAAGCTCGAAGCCGCCGAGCCGACGCGGACCGCCCACCTGAACGCCCGGGCCTGGCAGAGTTTGCGACACCATTTGTTCAGCCGGCTGTCGTCGGTCTGCTCGCTGGCGTTGCAGACCATGTTCCTGGCTTTCAAGGCCGTGCGCCAGCCGGGCATCACCTTCCCGTTCGGCGGTGCGGCGTCGCGCCCGCGCGCGGGGCGACCCGGCGGCTCGATCTACGGAGCGTTCGTGCGGGAGCAGGGCGTGCAAGGATTGCGCGCCCTCTGGATGGGATACCCGGTCGCCGCGAAGCTGGCCGTGCGGGTCGTCCAGCAGTGGATGGAGTTCGTCGCGGAATTTCTCGCTCGCCTGGATGCGGACCATCCTCTGATCTCCGCCCATTTCGCCGGCCGGGTGCCGTTGGGCAGGATCGAGACGATCAGAGCGGGCCTGTCCGACCCGCACCGGGGCGGGCGTTCCGTGTTGATCCTGCAATTCGAGAATCAGCTCCGGTTGGTCTACAAACCGCGACCCATGCAGATCGACGCGGCGTTTTCCGAACTGGTGGGATGGTTCAACGCCCGTGGTGGCTCCCCGTCCTTGCTCCGGCTCGACGTGCTGGCGCGCGAGGGTTACGGCTGGGAAAGCTGCATCGGCTATTCCCCCTGCGCCAGCCGGGCGGCGGCGAGGAGATTCTATCGCCGCGCCGGCGCGCTGCTGTGCCTGATCCACGCGTCGCGCGGCACGGATGTGCATTGCGAGAACCTGATTGCCGCGGCGGATCATCCCGTCGTGATCGATTTGGAGGCGCTCCGCCATCCCCAATTCCAACGTTCCGCTCTCACGAATGAAGCGGGTCGTGAAGAGTGGCGGTTGGTGAATTCTGTGCTGCGCACCGGCTTCCTGCCCATCTGGGAAAAGGGCGTGGCGGACGAACGGCCTTACAACTTCAGCGCGCTGGGCGCGCCGGTGCGCCAGCGGCCGTCCATCGGCGGGGTTTGCTGGAGGAAGATCAACACGGATGCGATGGAGGCCTTCTGGGGAACCGTCCCCTACACCTGCGCCACGCACCGGCCCCGGTGGCGGGGCAAGCCGCAGTCCGCCGCCCATTATCTGCAAGAGCTTGTCGGCGGCTTTCGCGGCGTCGCGCGGCTCATTGCTCCCGGAGGGAAATCGACCGGGGAATGGCGGGCCTGGCTGGAGACGCTGGACCGGTCGGACGCCCGCATCATCCGCCGGCCCACGTTGATCTACATGACGCTGCTCCAGTTTTCCCTGCAATCCTATTTCCTGGGTGCCGGGATCGACCGCAGCATCGAGTTACAGGCCTTGTCCTCCGCGCCCGAGGAATCGGCGCAGCGCGCGACGGAACTGGCGGCGTTAGAACAACTCGACGTGCCTTACTTCAGCCATCCGCCCGGGCAAAACCGCGCCGAGCCGTCAGGTCAGCCTTCCGCCGAGGAAAACGATTGGATGGACCCGGCAGCACAGGCCGCCGTCATCGAGGCCGCCTTGAAGGGACGAATGACCTTGGAGAAAGGCCGCCTTCGCCGTGGACAAGGCACGCGGACGCAGGTTGCTCGAATCGGGTAGCGGTGGCCGGCGTCCTATCCGTCTCTCCGATGGAAGTCGCTGCCCGCAATCGACTTACGCCTCACCGGGTGAGAAGGGTGAGGATCGTCTGGGTGCCACCCGTACAACAGTATTGGCTGAGAGGATGGAAATGCGCGTGCCACGCCGCCAATGCGTCGGCGGTGCCGGCCAGCGCCCGGTTGTGGTCGCCTTGCAGCAGGGGCGGAAGCACGCACGGCTGGAGGACATCGGTGGCGCTATCGAGGAAAACCACCTTCAACGAGGGAGGCAATTCGAGGTCCGGCACCACTTCCTTGATGGCGGCGTGCGGGGTTTCCAGACACCTCCGTCGGAAACCGGCATCGATGGTTGCCTTGGCATACAACTTGGCCAAGGCGTCTTGCCAAGCCTGAAGAGTCAATTCAGCCATGTGCCTGTCCTCCTACGCGCGTTGTTCGATCACCCATCGTGGACCAACTTCGCGGCGGTGAAAAGCTAATTTTTTGCGACAAACCGTGTCGGATGATGATCCGCGCTCCCGATACAAGGGAAATCCGCTCCGGCGCGCGCGCATTTTTTACAGCTTGCCTGGGAGGGATTTGCCGATTAAACCAACTCAAAAAGGATGCCTCATGGAATCCACCCCGCCATCGGCAGGCTCAGTTTGCTCGGTTTGCGGCGCTCCGCTGGCGGGCAGAGATGTTTGCCTGGTTTGTCTGCTGCGCGCTGGATTGGAAGGAGACGTGGCGGAGGAAACTGCGCCACAGACACGCTTCGGCGATTACGAGATCGCGCGCCGGGAGGATGGCAGCCTCTGGGAGTTGGGGCGCGGAACGATGGGCGTCACCTACCGCGCGACCGACCGGGTGCTGCATCGCAACGTGGCGCTGAAGGTGATCACGACGCCGGTCGAAGCGAAGTACAACCAGGCGGTGCGGGAACGATTTTTGCGCGAGGCGCGCGCGGCGGCGGCGCTGCGGCACATGAACGTGGCGGGCATTTTCCAGTTGGGAATCTCCGCCGAGATCGGGTGCTGTTATTACGCCATGGAACTGGTGGAGGGCGAGACGCTGGAAACCCGCGTGGAGCGCGCTGGACCACTCGAAACGGGGGTGGTCCTGGAGATTGTTACCCAGGTGACGAGCGCGTTGCTGGCGGCGGCGCAACGCGGGCTGGTCCACCGGGACCTGAAGCCGAGCAATCTGATGTTGACCGAGACCGATGGCCCGGACGGGAAAAAACTGGAGGTCAAGGTCATCGACTTCGGTCTGGCGAAGGCCGTCGCCAAGGCCATCGGAGAGCAGGACCTCACGCAAGGCGGCTTCGTCGGCACCCCCGTTTACGCCAGCCCGGAGCAGTTCGACGGTGACGGCGTGGTCGATGCCCGCTCCGACCTCTACTCGCTGGCGACGACCTGTTGGTACGCCCTGACCGGGCAGGTGCCGTTCGTCGCGGCAAACGTGGCCGCGCTCGGCGAGTTGAAGAACTCCACGCGCCTGCCGCTGAACGAACTCCGGTCGCAAAAGGTGCCGGACCCGGTGATTTCCCTCCTGTCCCGCGCGCTGGCGGCCGACCCGGCGGATCGACCGGCTTCCGCGCGGGAATTTTTCAGGCACTTGGAGGCTTGCCGTCGCCAGCTTTCCATCGGCTCCGGTCCGGTTGCCGTCGGGCCGAGGGGAACGGGGCGCGGGCGTTTGGCG
>CALMVM010000459.1:3265-4313 GCA_937873255.1 uncultured Verrucomicrobiota bacterium
GTCACGATCCTGGCAATCGTCGGGGCGCTGTGGTGGAGGTCCGTCGCGCCGCCGGGACCCACGCCGAAACCCATCGAGGACAAGTCCATTGCCGTACTGCCTTTTCTCAGTATCAGCGACGACGGTCATCCCGACGCTTTCTTCGCCGACGAGGTGCAGGAGGAGATCATGGCGGACCTGGCCAAGGTCGCGGACTTGAAGGTCATCTCGCACGTCAGCGCCGCTTCCTACGAAGACATCCTGACGCACAACCGGCGCGACATCGCCCAGCAGCTCGGCGTGGCTTACATCGTGGAGGGCAAAGTGCGTCAGGATGGCAACCGGCGGCGCATGATCGTGAAGCTCGTGAACGCGCAAACCAGCGCCGTGCTGTGGGCGGACCAGTACGACGTGGTCGACCTCTCCGAGAAGTTCACCGTCCAGAGCAAAATTGTCCAAACCATCGCCGGGAAACTCCAGGCGAAACTCTCGCCGGGCGAAAAAGCGGCCATCGATGCCCCGCCCACCAGCGATCCCGCCGCTTACGACGCCTACGTGCAGGGCCAAAAGAGTTTCCGGGCCGTGGAGTGGACCCAGGACGAAATCGGGTTGCGCCAGGCCGCGCGCCAGTTCGAGGAGGCGACGACCCACGATCCTCACTTTTTCCTGGCCTGGTGCGAGCTGGCGCGCGTGAACCTGAGTCTTCACTGGTACAACCTCGATCACGCCTCCGAGTGTCTGGCGCGGGCCGAGCGGGCCGTGCAGATGGCTCGGGAACTCCAACCCCGGAGTGGCGAGATGCATTTGCTGGAAGGGAAATTCTTTTACATGGCGCGGCGGGATTTCGCCGCGGCGGACGAGGAACTGCAAAAGGCCTCCCGTCTTTTGCCGAACAGCGCCGAGACCATGTGCTGGCTCGGCTACGCGTCACGCCGGCAAGGACTCTGGGAGGACGGCATCCGGCATTTCGAGCGCGCGGTGGCGATCGATCCGCGCAACGCCAATCTGCAACTGATCTTGGCGGAGACCTTTCAGTGGATGCGCCGCTATGACGATGCCAGGCGGGCAC
>CALMVM010000460.1:0-6068 GCA_937873255.1 uncultured Verrucomicrobiota bacterium
GCCTGCGCGTGGTGTGCGGGTTTTGGAAGCGATAATGTTTATGAACCTCTCAAAGATATTCACCCGTCCGGGAATCGGCGGGCTGGCGGTGGCGGGGGGTTTGCTGGCTGCGGGTTGTCACCAAGGGGGCGGCTTCACCGCCGACCAGCGCGATCCCATCGGGCCCGCGCCGGCGAACCTCCCGAGCCCCGGCCTCGGCGCGCCTGGCGGACAATCCGTCGATACCCGCGGCACGGGCACGGTGACCTCCAGCGAGGGCGAAGCCACCTTGACGGGGCCGAGTACCACCGTCGGCGCTCGTCCCGGCGGGCACTGAGGTGGAAAAGCCGTCCTTGGCGGCGGCAGGGTGCGGCCGTTTTCCCGGCGGACCCGTCGGTCGGAAAGACCCACGGTGAAAATCCTGATCGCGCCGGACAAGTTTAAGGGCTCGCTGACGGCGGCGCAGGCAGCCCGGGCCATCCGGCGCGGCGTGGAACGTTCGCTTCCGCAGGCGCGCTGCCGTGAACTGCCGATTGCCGACGGCGGCGAGGGAACGGCGGAGGTTCTTTGTGCGGCGATGGGCGGCGAGTGGATCGACGCGGCGGCACACGATCCGCTCGGCCGCGTGATCGAGGCGCGGTACGCATTGCTGCCGGACCGGCTCGCGATCATCGCCATGAGCGCAGCCTCCGGGTTGTGGCGGGTCGGCGAGGCCGAGCGTGACCTGTGGCTGGCCTCGACCTTCGGCACCGGGGAATTGATGGCCGACGCAATCGGACGCGGCGCGCACAACATTCTTGTCGGCCTCGGCGGCAGCGCGACCAACGATGGCGGGATCGGGATGGCGGCGGCGCTGGGCTGGCGGTTCGTGGACGGCTCGGGCCGGCCGTTGGAGGCGTTGCCCGCGAACTTGCCAGCGTTGCGGCGTCTGGTCCGGTCGGAGGGAGGATTCCCCGAGGTGATGGCGATGTGCGACGTGGATAACCCGCTGCTGGGTGAACACGGGGCGAGCCGGACTTACGGGCGTCAGAAAGGCGGCGACTCAACGACGCTAGCGGAACTCGATACCGCACTCGAACACCTGGCCGACGTGGCGTCCGGCGAACTCGGCGTCGATTTTCGCCATGTCCCGGGCGCGGGCGCGGCGGGGGGATTGGGGTTCGGGTTGTTGACCTTTTGCGGGGCGACGTTGCGTTCCGGCTTCGAGGTCGTGGTGGAGGCAACCGGCCTGCGCGAGGCTGTCGCGGAGGCCGACCTGATCCTGACCGGCGAGGGTTGCCTAGACAGCCAGACGCTCGCGGGCAAGGGGCCGGCCGGCGTGGCGGCTTTGGCGCGGAGCCTGGGCAAACCGGTTGTCGCGTTCGGCGGGCGCGTCCTCGCGTCGGAGGCGCTCGGGCGGCTTTTCGACGGCGTGTTCGCCTTGGCGGAGGACGGGGTCTCAGTGGAAACCGCCATCCGCGAGGCCGCGAGCCGGTTGGAAAACAAGGTGGCCGACGCGATGAGGGACAGAGCATGAACAAGCACCTCCTCGTCGAGCGGATCATCGCCAGCCTGGACGCCGAACTGCTCCGCTACGCGAAGGCGGCGCGGGTGGCCCAGGCAGAAGCCATCGACGAGCAGAGCCGCGCCGAAAATAAATACGACACGCGCGGCCTGGAAGCGTCGTACCTCGCGCACGGCCAATCCCGTCAGGTCGTCGAAACCGAACAGGCGCGCGAGCAATTCCTGACGTTGCCGGTGAGGGCGTTCGCCCCCGACGAACCCATCGGCCCCGGAGCGCTCGTCGAACTGGAACTCGACGGCGAGCGCCTGTGGTATTTCCTGGGTCCGGCCGCCGGCGGGACCGAAGTGGAATGCGAGGGACGCGAGGTGTTCGTCATCACTCCGCAATCACCGCTCGGACAACGACTAGCCGGCCAACGAAACGGTGGCACCGTGGAAACGGGAACGGGCAAGACGCGCGCCGTTTACCGCGTTCTGTCGGTGCTCTGAGCGGGTAAGGATCGTTCGCCTCAGGGGTCGCTGACCAGCAGGCGGGCAAAACGCCGGGGCTGGCTGAGCAACGACACCGAATCGGTCACGACCACGCGCTCCCAGGTGTTGTCGATGGCCGTGACGACGCTGGTGGCCTGCGGATTCGCCGCGAACGACGAGCCGCCCGGATCGGTGGAAACTGCGGCTGGTACGTGATCCCCGGCGAGGTGGCCGCCTGCCGGCGCACGAAACTCAACGTCAGGTACTGCCCACTCGCGTCGCGCCCGACCAGCGGCAGGCCCTTCGTGCCGGACGGGATCATGGGCGTCGTGTCAGCGGCGCGGGGGTTGAGGTTGAGGGCGTACTTGAGCAGGTTGGGCACGCCGTTACCGTACGGCGCGGCGGTGTCGGCGGCGTTGCCGGTGGTCGCGGGGCTGCCGAAATTGACGATGCGCCACTGACCCAGGACGGAATAATTGCTGAGCACGTAGTCGCCGAACAACCGCGCTGCGGCGCTGCGCTCGTAGGTGTCCACGGTGATGAAGTCGCCGCCCAGGAGGGTCTTGCCGTCCGCCTGGAGCGCAATCGTGCGCACGATGGCGTCGGGACCCGCGCCCGGGTTGAACGTCGTGTCCACGCTGCCGTTGGCGTAAAGGCACGCCACCTTGTTGACCGTGGCGTTGCCCGCATGGTCGAATAGGCCGGCGACGATCAGCTTGCCGTCGGTTTGCTGGTCGATGGAGGTGATCTGTGCCGCGCCGCCCGCGTACGCGAACACCGGCGGCACGAATCCGCCGTCGAGCGTGCCGTCAGCCGCGAGCCTCGCCAGACAAATGCGCGCCGAGCCGTTGGCCTGCGCGAAACTGCCGCCCACCACCAGCGCGCCGTCGCTCTGCTGGCGCACGGCCAGCACGAGGCCGCCCGTGACGCTTGCCTGGGTATTGAGGCCGGGTCCGGCGTGCCGTCGGCCAGCAGCCGCGCGATGCCCAGACGCGTGCTGGTATTCACCTGTGTGAACCCACCGCCGACGATGATGCGCCCGTCGCTCTGCACGCACACGGCCTGCACCATGGCGGTGGCCGTGGGGCTGCTGACCGTCGGGTTAATAGTCAGGTCGAGCGTGCCGTTGGCCTTGAGCCGACCCAGGTTGGTGTGATCCGTCGTGTCGTTGAGGCTGGTGAACGCGCCGCC
Source organism: uncultured Verrucomicrobiota bacterium (assembly GCA_937873255.1). Taxonomy (GTDB): domain Bacteria; phylum Verrucomicrobiota; class Verrucomicrobiia; order Chthoniobacterales; family SZAS-18; genus CAHJWO01. The sequence continues at coordinate 3,145 of CALMVM010000460.1, forward strand.
GCCGACGATCTTGCCATCGCCTTGCAGGCCCAGGCTGTAGGTCACGCCGTCGGTGCCGGCTTTCGGGTAGAAATTGGGGTCGAACAGCCCGTTGAGCGGCAAACAGCGCACGATGGGTTTTTGATCTTGGCATCGACTCGCGGCCCGAAGGTGTCGCGCGTCGCGCCACGCGCGCGAGCGGCCGTCGGGGCGGGCAGGGCGGCGACGACATAGTTGTCGGCCGGCTGCCGCACAAGCGCCTGGACGCTGTCGCCCGGGTTGAAGGGCGGCCGGAAGTCCGTGTCGTACGTGCCGTCCGAACGCAGCCGCGCCAATGCGTAAGCGGGATATCCCCCGGCCGCCGTGAACGACCCGCCCACGATCACGCGTTGCGTCACCGGGTCGGTCGGCGACATGCCCGGCTGCACCGCCAGCGTCAACACCTGCGGCGTGCCGACCCCGGGGTTGAACGCGTGGTCCGTGCTGCCGTCCAAGTTCAGCCGCGCGACGTAGTTGCGCACCAGGCTGTCGACCTGATTGAACTGCCCCGCGGCCATCGCCTGTCCGTTGGGAAGGACGGAAACGGCCGGTGCGACGACGGGGTTGAACCCCGGGTTATACGTCATGTCCAAGCTGCCCTGGGTCGTGTTGTCGCCGGGGTTGAGCCGCGCGAACTTCGGGTGCGAGGTGCCGTAGATGTTGTTGAACGAACCCGAGACCAGCAGCGCACCGTCCGCTTTTTGCAGGGAAACGCTGGTGATCTCCCCATCGGCCTGCGGGTCGAGCGTGCTGTCGGTCTTGAGCCGGGCGATCCCTTTGCGGGACATCCCGAGGACGCTGGTGAAACTGCCCACCAGCACGATCTTGCCGTCCGCCTGCACGACGGCGTCATCCACGGTGCCGGCGGACGTGCCGTTCAGGATCGAGGCGAAGATGCCGTCGGGAAAAGTCTGGTCCAGCAGGCCGGTGGAGTTGAGCCGGGCGAAGTTCGTCCGCGGGTAACCGTTGACCTGCGTGGACGATCCGCGCAGGAAAATTTGGCCGTTCGTCTGTAGGATGGCCGCACGCACCGAAGTGCCGATGATGCTGACGTTGCCGCTGAAAGCTGTGTCCAGCCGGCCAGCGGACGTGATCCGGGTGAAACCGTTGCAGGCCACATTATCCACCTTGGTGAAACCGCCCCAGATCAGGATTTTGCCGTCTACCGGTTGGGCGCTGTCCGCCGGCCGGACGGCCTCGCCCGTCACAGTTCCGCCGGTGATGTTCGGTGTGAAGTTCGGGTCGGTGACTCCGTTGAGGTCGAAACGGGTCAGGCCATAGGTGACCAGATCGTCTTGTAAGTCGCGCGCGGCGTTGACCAGTAGCATGCCGTCGGGTTGCACGCAGAATCCGCTCGTGAGGGCGGTCAGTTGCTTGTCCGGTCCGTAGCCGGTGTTCGGCCCGTAGGAAGTATCCAGGCTACCGTCGGTGTTCAGGCGGGCGAACTGGAGACGCGACGCGCCATTGAACTGCGAGAACGGACTGCCCGTTCACCCGATTGAAACCCCCGGCGATGACGATCTTGCTCGTGGATTGCTGTACCACGACAGCATTGATGGACGAGAGCGTGGCGCTCGACCCACCGCTGGGCAGCGTACTGACCGTAGGGCTGGCCAACGTCGGGTCCAGCGTGCCGTCCAGCTTGAGACGGATGAGCGACTTGGACGCACCGTTGATTAGCACGCCGTTCCAGAGCAGCAGCAAGCCATCGGGCTGCACGGTGATGCTGAGCGCACTGCTGAAGGTGATGTTGCTCGGCAGCGCGAACGTACCGTCGGGATTCAGCCTCACCAGCCGCTGGAAACCGCCGACCACGTAGATCTTGCCGCCGGGTGCCGGGAGGATGTTCGTCACGTTGCCGCGCAGGCCGAGGCTCGCGCCGAAGGACGGACCCACCTGTCCCGCCGCGCCGAGCGCCGGTCTCCCGGCAACGGTCAGCAGACATCCCAACGACACGAACAGGGATAAGACGGCCACACACCGCCGGGCAGACGACGCGGGCGACAGATGCGGGAACGAATGCACGGCGACCTGATACTCGAGCGCCGGGGCGACCTCGTGTTTGAGCAGGCGCGTGCGTCCGACACCGCGAATTCCGCCTGCCGGTAATCGTCGGCGGGCGTTTGTCGCCAGTCGCTGGTGGATGTCGGCGGACTCGCGGAAGGTTTTCAGCGCCCCGGGCAGGTCGCCGCGCGCGCAGGATATCACCCTCGTTGAGCAGCGCCGTGCTCTCGCGGCCGAGGATGCCACTGTCCTTCGTTCCCTGACCCGCGAATGAGTCATAGTACGCGCGCGCGCTGGTTGGCGCTGTCGAGCAACTCCAGCCGGCCGATGGGCTTGAGTTTGTCGCGCATGTCCACCCCCATGAAGTCGATGAGCTTCTCGGCCTCGTTGCGCGCGTGGCTGGCGCGCCTGGCGGCGGTCTCGGCCTTGCCGTATTGCCAGAAGCTGATCGCCGTCAACACCCGCCGCCGGCGGCGGGTGTCGGCGATTTCCTGCCGCCGCCGCGCCGAGCGCAACGCCTCGACGAACGCGATATCCTCCGTCGCCAAGTCCGCCCGGCGGCGGGTAAGGAGGTCTTCGCTCTCGGCCAGGGGCTTGCCGCGACCGAGCAGGAAATCCTCCGTTTTCCCCCTCCGCCCGCCAGCGCGCCGCCGCCTCGGCCACGCGCACGCGCACGCGCAGGAAATCTCGGTTCTCCACGATCCAATCCCGCGCATGCCCCCAGTGCCGAAAGAGTGCCCCTTGAGCGCGATAAGGGTCGAATTGGACTCACACTGCGCGAAGAAATCGCTGCGCAGCGTGGCGAGCACCCACACCCCGCCACCGCGTGCGAACGCGTCGAGCGCGGCCAGGAACGCGTCGCGCGCGGCGGCGTCCAGGCGGGTGTCCGTGAATAATTCTTC
>CALMVM010000460.1:6078-14349 GCA_937873255.1 uncultured Verrucomicrobiota bacterium
ACTGCGGCGGGCGAACGGCGGCGAGTTGCGCGGCCACCCCAGCGACGCCGCGCGCTCCTCGCCGAGCCGCCGCACCACCATCGCGCGCAGGTAGTGCTCGAAGTTTTCCTCGAACTCGCCCCCGCGCTTGAACGTGTGGAACACCCCCGTGAACGCTCCTTCCTGCGCGTCGCGAAAAATTCCGAGTGGAAAAACGCCTACACCCGCCGCCATTCGTCGAGTGCCTGGAGATACCGGGTTTCGTCGGTGATGCTGGGTTTCGGGGGTTCGGCGGTCTTGCGGTAGACGAGCACGTCGGGGACGCGCTCGGGACTGGTGCGCCGGCCCCGGATGGCGTCGCGGAACTCGAAGAGCGTGCCCGTGGGCGCTTCCTCGTCCCCGGCGCTTTTGAAGCGGCTGTGCAACCGGTAGCCGAGCCGGCTCCAGAGCAGGATCACGACGATGTCGGTCTGCGAGGGAAGGGGAATTTGCTCCTGGAAATCGAGGTCGGCCGTGAGCGGTTCCTGTTCCCAGAGGATCGCCTACAAGGCGGCGGCGTGCGCAAACTCGGCCTTGAGCCGCTCGACGACGCGCGCGCAGATCACCCGTTCCTCGCCGAGGTCGCCCGGCGACGAGACGAAGATGCGGAACGACCGTCCGCCCGGGCCGGCGGCGGGGAACGGCGGTCGGGTTGGAGGAATGCGGGGATGCCACGACGCCAGCGGTTTATAACAGAGAATCTCCCACGGTCGCAACCGAAACACGGTTTCCCGAAATCGCCGTTGGATTTCACGGGGTTTCGGGAGCAAAAAACCGTCGATTCGGCGTGTATTTCTCTCCCCTTTTCGTGGAGATTTGCCATGATGATGAAAGCCGTTCGTCCGACATGGAAACCCTCACTGCCGCGCAGGTTCTCGCCCTTGCGCCCGACCCGGCTTCGGCCAGGGCGGGGCAGAGTCTGGCGGGTCCGGCCAAATGGTCCGCGCCGGGCAGGAACACGCGTTCGGTCTGGGGCGAATGCCAGGGCAGCGCGCTCTACCGCACACAGGTGGACCTCGGCGGGCCGGCGTTCCATTGTTCGTGTCCGAGCCGCAAATTCCCCTGCAAGCACGGGTTGGGATTGCTGCTTCTCCTGGCCACCGCGCCCGTGCGCGTGCCGGAAGCAACGCCGCCCGCCTGGGTCGAGGCGTGGATCGCCAAGCGCGATGCCGACCCCGCGAAGAAAACGGCCGATCCTGCCGCCGCGCCCGCTATTCCCGAAGCGCCCGCCCGCCGCGACGCCGAACGCGAAAAGCGTGCCGCCAAGCGCGAGGACCGCGTGCGTGCCGGGCTGGCGGAGTTGCAAACGTGGCTGGGCGACCTGGTGCGGCAGGGATTTGCGCATGCGAGGGAACAACCCGCGCGATTCTTCGACGCGATGGCCGCACGCATGATCGACGCCCAGGCCCCCGGGGTCGCGCGCCGGCTGCGGACGTGGCCAGGAATCTTCGCGTCGGGCGAGGCGTGGGCCGACCGCGCGTTGGAGGAAACCGGCGCGCTCCAGTGGCTGCTCAACGGAGCCGCGCGGCTCGATACCCTGCCCGCGCCATTGCGCGCGAGCGTGCGCGCCGCCGTCGGTTGGACGACGAGCGAACAGGACCTCCTCGCCAACCCCGATGCCGAACGGATCGATGACCGTTGGCAGATCGTCGGCCAGCGCGTCGAAGAAGAGGATCGCCTGCGCACGCAACGCACCTGGCTGGTGGGCGAGCGTTCCCGGCGCGCGGCGTTGTGCCTGAGTTTCGCGGCGGGGAATCAGCCGCTCGATGTCAGCCTCGTGCCCGGCCGCACGCTCGACGCCACGCTTGTTTTCCATCCTTCCGCCGCGCCGTTGCGCGCCTCGGTCGCGGAACGGCGCGATTCGACGGCGGGGATCGGCGAGGCGGCGGCGTGGGAGGATTTCGAGGAAGCGGCCCGATACACTGCTGGGTGGGTGTCCACCGACCCGTGGCTGGAACGCGCGCCGTGGTTCGTGCGCGGCTGCCTGCCGGTGCGTGGAGACGGCGGGAACTGGCGGCTGCGCGACGCGGCGGGGAACGCCGTGGATTTGGCGCGGGAGTTCGCGCAGCCGTGGCCACTCCTGGCGGTCTCCGGTGGCCGGCCGGTGACGGTATTCGGTGAATGGAATGGCCGCGTGCTATTGCCGCTGGGTGTTGTGGCGGAGGGACGGTTCGTCGCGCTGGGAAGAGAGGCGTTGCCATGAGCGCGTGGAAAGATTGCGTCACCGCCGCGCTGCTCGGTACGGGCCGCGACCCGGCGATGCCCGGTCTGCCGACGGCTTTGGAACCGGCCGTCGCTCCCGCGAAAAAACTGGGGCGCGAGGCGGAATTCCTCACGCGTGCCGGTGCCCTAGCGTGGTGGCGTCGCGCGGGCTGGAAACCTTCGGTCGACAACATCGCACCGGTTGTCTCGGCAACCGGAGAAACCCTGCCATGTGTCCGTCTCGCGTGCATGGCCCATTTGCGGGTCATGCTCGGCGGGCATTGCGCCGAAGCTCTCCCCGAGTGGCTCGGCGAGGCCGCGCGCCGACGTCGACGCATTCCGCCGGAATTGTTGCCCGCCCTGCTCGACTGGACGCGCCAACGCCGCGAGCGCATGGAATTGGCGATGGCCGCCGGCGGCGCGCGTGTACGCTGGCTGGCCGCGCAAAATCCGGAGTGGGACTTCACCGCTGCCGACAATCACCCCGAACGTTGGGAGACCGGCAGCCGCGAGCAACGCGCGGCGATCCTGTGCCGGTGGCGCGGAGCCGATCCCGAGCAGGCGCGCGCCAAGCTGGAGGCGGTCTGGAGCGATGAGCCCGCCGCTGTGCGCCTAGCGTTTCTCTGCATGCTCAAAAACGGCCTGAGCCTCGACGACGAGCTGTTCCTCGAACGCGCCCTCGATGACCGCGGCAAGGAAGTGCGCGCGATGGCGGCGAATCTCCTCGCGTGCCTGCCCGGGTCGGAGTTCGTTGCGCGCATGACGGCTCGTGCCGTCCCGCTGTTCGCTTGCAAGAAAGGCGGTGTCCTCGGCCGGGCCGCGTTCGACATTACCCTGCCCGGGGTCGCCGATGCGGCGGCGCAACGCGACGGCCTCGACCCGAAACCCGCCGGGGCCTACCGGGCATTCGGCGAGAAGGCGGCGCTGCTCGCGCAGATCGTCGCGGCCGTGCCGCTGACGCATTGGCAACAGACCTTCGGACAGGAGCCGGCCGCGCTGCTCAAGACGCTGGAAAAAAACGATTTCGCCCGCGCGGTGACGTGCGGTTGGGTGCAGGCGGCGATCCGCCAGAGCGACGCGGCATGGGCGCAGGCGCTCCTCCAAACGCCCGCCGCCATGCAGGATGTCCCGGCCGAACTCCTCCGGCCGGGCGCGTTGTCGTGTCTGTTGCCGGAAGCAGCGCGGGTGACTTTGCTCAAGGAAATGATCCGCCGCCACGGCCTCGGCGACCGCGATGCATGGCACGAGATGGAGGCGATGATCGTATCGTTCCCGGACCACCTGCCCGTGCCGCTCGCGCAGGACCTCCTCCGCGAGTTGCGCATGGTCGCCGGCGTCGAATTTCCCTTGCACCTCCGTTATTCCCAGACCCGACTCGCCACGAAAATCCCGCCGAAGCTCCTGCCTTTCGCCCTCGACGATTGGCCGGAGATCAATCCGGCCGCCGATTTCGTCGCGCTGCTCGCCTTCCGCCGCGACGCTCTCGCCGCGCTGGCCCAATCTTGAGTCACTGGCCCATTTATGTCCACCTCCGCCCTCCGCGCGCACGCCGAACACCAATACGCCGAAGAACTCGCCGCCCTCGCGCAGGCCGACGACCGGCCGCGTCCGCCCAACTGGAAACTCTCGCCTTGGGCCGTGGCGACCTACCTGCTCGGCGGCGACGTGGGCAGCCTGAAAATCACGCCCAAATACATCGGCCAGCGCCGCGTCATCGAGATCGCCATCGCCACCCTGGCGACGGACCGCGCGCTGCTGCTGCTCGGCGTGCCCGGCACGGCGAAATCGTGGGTGTCCGAACATCTCTCGGCGGCGATCAGCGGGGAATCCACGCTGCTCGTCCAAGGAACCGCCGGCACGTCGGAGGAATCGGTGCGATACGGGTGGAACTACGCGCTCCTGCTCGCCAAGGGCCCGTCGATGGAAGCCCTCGTGCCCAGCCCGATCCTGCGCGGGATGCGCGAGGGCCGCATCGCGCGCGTGGAGGAACTGACCCGCATCCCGTCCGACGTGCAGGATTCCTTGTTGACCATCCTGTCGGAAAAAGCGCTGCCTGTCCCGGAATTGGGTGAGGAGGTGCAGGCGCACAAGGGGTTCAACGTCATCGCCACCGCCAACGACCGCGACAAAGGCGTCAACGATCTGTCGAGCGCGTTGAAACGGCGGTTCAACACGGTGGTGTTGCCGCTGCCGGATTCGATGGACGAGGAGGTGGAAATCGTGCGTTCGCGCGTGGAGAGCCTGGGGCGGGCGTTGGAAATCCCCGCCGAAGTGCCCGCGCTGGATCAAATCCGGCGGCTGGTGACGGTGTTCCGCGAACTGCGCGGCGGCGTCACGGCCGACGGCAAGACGAAAATCAAGTCGCCCAGCGGCACGTTGAGCGCGGCGGAGGCGATCAGCGTGTTGAACCAGGGCTTGAGTCTCGCGGCGCATTTCGGCGACGGCAGCCTGCGCGCGGCCGACCTAGCGGGCGGATTGCTCGGCGCGGTCGTCAAGGACCCGGTACAAGACCGGGTCATCTGGCAGGAGTATCTCGAAACGGTCGTCAAGGAACGCGACGGCTGGAAGGACCTATACCGCGCGTGCCGCGAGATCGGCTAGCGACCCGCCAGTCTACCTTCCTCTCGATGAATACCCCTGAGGCCGACGCTCTGGTTTCGACGTTCGCGCGTTGTGTTCCGGCGCATTGTTTGTCGTCGCCCGATTTGCTGGTGGAACTGGCCCGCCGCTGGTGCGAACGCCATCGACACTGGCATGGGTCGGGGCACGTCGCCTCCCTTTTGCAAGGAGCCGAGCAGACTGCGCAGGGTGAGGACCGAGACGTGTTGATCCTGGCCGCAGCGTACCACGATGCGATCTACAATCCGCGCGCCGCCGACAACGAGGAACGCAGCGCCGCCTTGTTGATCCGGCACGCCGCCGACCCGGACGCGCCGGCCGTCCGACGGGCACACGGGATCATCCTGGATTCCAAGTGGACGCGGATGCCCGATACCTCGTTGGGTCGGACCTTTTTTGAATTGGACACCGCGCAACTCGCCGACGATTGCCCAACGCGCGAGCGGCTCGCGTACGAGCGGGCAATTTTCCGCGAATACCAGTGGGTGCCGTGGCCGACGTACTTCGCCAAGCGGCAGGAATTTCTGGGGCAATGGGCGGAACGGTTCCCCCACCAGAAACGCGGCGCGCGGGAATGCGGCGAATTATTACACGAACTCCGGCCGCGCGTGGCCGTGTACCCGGGCAGCTTCGCACCGTTTCATCTGGGCCACTGGTCGGTGCTGAGGCGTGCGGAGATGACCTTCGACAAGGTCATCGTCGCCCTCGGCACCAACCGGCAGAAACCGGATAGTGCCGCGACGCTTTCGACGCGGCACGAGGCGTTGCAAAGGCAGTTGCCGTTCCACGAGGTCGCGGCGTTCGACGGACTGCTCTCCGAGTATCTCGATGCGACGGATTTCACCGGTGCGGTAGTGCGCGGGGTGCGCGATGGCACGGACCTGGAAGCCGAGCTGAGGTACGCGCGGTTTCTGGATGATCTGCGGCCGGAAACCTCGGTGGTCTGGATCGGATGCGAGCCGCAGCATCAGCATCTGAGTTCCAGCGCAATCCGCGAACTGGCCGCGATCCAGCCCGGCGCGGAGACGCGGTATCTGCCCGACGCGGCACAGATTTACGATCTGGTGGAGGACGTGGCGACATGATCGGTGGACCGCACATCTTCGGCATTCGTCATCATGGGCCGGGGTCGGCGCGGGGGGTGTTGTCGGCGTTGGAAGCCGTCCGACCGCAGGCGCTGCTCATCGAGGGGCCGCCGGATGCCGACGCGTTGATCCCGCTCGCCGCGCACGCGGAGATGCGCCCGCCGGTCGCGCTGCTCGTCTACCGACCCGACGAACCGAAGCGCGCGGCGTTCTACCCGTTCGCGGAGTTTTCGCCCGAGTGGCAGGCGCTGCGTTGGGCGCTGGCGAACGACGTGCCGGTGCGTTTCATGGACCTGCCGCAACGCCACCGGTTCGCGCTCGACAAACAGGAAGACGAAGAAAAAGACCCGCCGCGCGACGAACGCGCCCGTCGCTTGCGCCGCGACCCGCTCGCCGCCGCCGCTGAGGCCGCCGGCTATACCGACAGCGAACTCTGGTGGGAGGAACAATTCGAGCGCCGCCACGAGGGCACGGAGATCTTCCGCGCCATCATCGACCTCATCGCCGCCCTGCGCGAAACACAGTCCACCGAGCCCTCCGACCTGCAACGCGAGGCGTGGATGCGCCAGACGATCCGCGAGACGCAGCGCGCGGGCCACGAAAACATCGCCGTCGTCTGCGGCGCGTGGCCCGCTCCGGCGCTCGCCGCGATGCCCACTGCCAAAGCCGACGCCGACCTGTTGCGCGGCCTGCCGAAGTGCCAAGTCGCCGCGACGTGGCTGCCGTGGACCCATCACCGACTCACGTTCGCGAGCGGGTACGGCGCGGGGGTTCACTCGCCCGGCTACTACGAACAGCTCTGGCAACTCGCGCGGCCCGACGAACTCGCCCTGCGCTGGATGACCTGCGTCGCGCACCTCCTGCGCGCCGAGGATCTGGAAAGCTCGACCGCCAGCGTCATCGAGGCCACGCGGCTTGCGGAAGCCACCGCCGCGATGCGCGGGTGCGCGCTGCCGGGGTTGGCGGAATTCAACGACGCGGCGCAGGCGGTCTTTTGTTTCGGCGGCTCATCCACGAACGCCTCGTCGTCGGAGCGAAACTCGGCGGGGTGCCCGACGAGGCGCCGCAGGTGCCGCTCCAGCGCGATTTCCAGAAGGAAACCAGGCGCCTGCGCCTCGTGCCCGAGGCCCTCGACAAAGTTGTCGACCTCGACCTGCGCAAGGACAACGATCTCGACCGCAGCCGGCTTTTGCACCGTCTGCGGCTGTTGCGCGTGCGCTGGGGCAAAACGGAATCTGCGCGCGGCAAGGGGACCTTCCGCGAAACGTGGCGGCTGCGCTGGGAACCCGAGATGGAGGTCGCGCTCATCGAGGCCGCGCCGTGGGGCAACACCGTCGAGGAAGCCGCCGGGCGCTTCGCCGTCGAACGCGCCGAACAAGCCGCCGCCCTGCCCGAGTTGACGAAACTCATTGAGGTTTTACTCGTTGCCGAACTGCCCGCCGCCGTCGCGCGCGTCATGCGTTTGCTCGAAGATCAGGCCGCGTTGACCAGCGACGTTGCGCACCTCATGGATGCCCTGCCGCCGCTGGTTGCCGCGTCGCGTTACGGCAACGTGCGACAGACCGACGCCGCGCTGCTCGCGCACATCGCGGCGGGATTGGCGGCGCGGATTTGCGCGGGGTTGGGTCCGGCGTGCGCGTCACTTAACGACGAGGCTGCGGCGGCGACCCTCCGGCGGGTCAACGCCGTCCACGCGGCGCTCGCCACTTTGGACGACGACGCGTTGCGGACGCTGTGGATCGAGACGCTGCGACGGCTCGCGGCCAACGAAACCGTGCACGGTTTGCTCGGCGGACGTTGCGCGCGGCTGCTACTGGACGACCAATTTTTGACCGTCGACGAACTGGCCGTGCGTCTCGCCCGCGAGCTGTCGCGCGCGAATGTTCCGGCGACGGCGGCGGCTTGGCTGGAAGGATTTCTCAGTGGCAGCGGGACGGTCCTGCTGTACCAACCGACGATCTGGACGCTGCTCGACGATTGGCTCGACACGCTGACGCCCGAGCATTTCACGGCGACGTTGCCTTTGCTGCGGCGGACATTTGCGACGTTCGCCGCGCCCGAGCGCCGCCAGATGGGCGAACGCGTCCGACAGGGAAAATCGACCGGCCCACGCGCGGGTCTGCCGACGGACGAAGACATCGACGAAACGCGCGCCAACCTGTTGTTGCCGACGCTTGTTGCGTTGCTTGGCGAATGATTAGTCACACTTTATTTTTGAACAGGCCGTCGTGGCCGGTCGTTCCGGCAATTGGTAGGGATGGCTCTCCGAGCCGTCCGTCGATTGGCTTGGGTGATCTCCGTGCGCACAACGCGTTTCGCCGGAAAATCGACGGACGGCTCGGAGAGC
>CALMVM010000461.1:0-911 GCA_937873255.1 uncultured Verrucomicrobiota bacterium
TCCCCGCCCCGGCCGGCGCGGCCTCGCCCGGTCCGTCCGCGCCGCCCGCCGCCACGCCCGCCGTCGGGTCGCCCACCAACAAATACGCTTGGCCGCAGGATTGCCACATTCTCGGCATGGATCAGCCGCGCCTCGACGCCCCCGCCAAGGTCGATGGCCGCGCGAAGTACTCGTACGACATCCAGTTCCCGGACCTCCTCTACGGCCGCATCCTGCGCTCGGTTCATGCGTCAGCGACGATCCGCTCGCTCGACGTGGAAAAGGCACGCAAGGCCCCCGGCGTGCGCGCGCTGGCGGTCATCGCGCCGGCCGGCACTCGGGTGCGTTACGCCGGCGAGGAACTCGTCGCGCTCGCCGCCGTGACCAAGCAGGCCGCCGACGATGCGCTCCGGCTGATCGAGGTCGATTACGAAGTGCTGCCGCACGCCGTCACGCTGTCAGCGGCCCGTAAGCCGGACGCGCCACGGGTTTTTGAGAAATCCGAGAACGTCGCCACCGGCAAGGCGAAGGTGAAGGGCGATCCCGAACGCGCCTTCACCGAGGCCGCCGCCGTCGTCGAAGGCGAATTCCGCACGCCCGTCCAGCTCCACGCCTGCCTGGAGACGCACGGCCTGACCGCGCGTTGGGACGGCGACGAATTGACCGTCTGGGCGAGCACGCAGGGCATCTCCAGCGTGCGCGAGGACCTCGCGTCGCACCTCGGCATCCCGGTCAACAAGGTGCGCTGCATCTGCGAGCACATGGGCGGCGGATTCGGCGGAAAATTCGGCGCGGGAGTCGAAGGCGGAATCGCCGCGAAACTCGCCCGCGACGCCGGCGCGCCGGTCAAAATGTTGTTGGACCGCAAGGCGGAATTCCTCGCCGTCGGCAACCGCCCGGACGGCACGTCGCCGGCGGCGGTGATGACGGTG
>CALMVM010000461.1:921-8701 GCA_937873255.1 uncultured Verrucomicrobiota bacterium
CATCTATCCCGTGCCCAATTCCTCGACGGACATCGTGCGCGTGCTCACCAACACCGGCGCGGGTCGGGCGTTCCGCGCGCCGCAGCATCCGCCGGGCAGCTTCGGCATGGAGAGCATCATGGACATGCTCGCCTACAAGCTGGGCTTCGATCCGCTGGAGTTCCGGTTGAAAAACGATCCCAATACCACCCGCCAGCAGCAGTACCGCCTCGGCGCGGAGCGTTTCGGCTGGAAGGACAAGTTCCACCCGCCCGGCAAGGGTCCGGGCGACGGTCCGGTGAAGCGCGGCGTCGGGCTAGCGTCGGCGAGTTGGGGCAGCGGCGGATCGGGCACGAAAGCGGAAGCTATCATCCACGCGGACGGCAGCGTGGAGGTGCGTTGCGGCACGCAGGACCTCGGCACCGGCTCGCGCACGCTCGTGGCGATGGTCGCGGCGGAGACGTTCGGATTGAAACCCTCCCAGATCACCGCGCGCATCGGCGACACGCTCATGCCCCCGAGCGGGGGGAGCGGCGGCAGCACGACGAGCCCGAGCGTCGCGCCGGCAGTGCGCGTGGCGTGCGTCAATGCCCTCGAAGCCCTCAACGCCCGCGTCGGCACCGAAGGCACCTGGGCCGAGCGTTGCCGCCGGCTCGGGATGGAGTCCATCACCGAACACGGCCAATGGCAACCGGGCCTGAGCGGCTCCGGCGTCGGCGGGGTGCAGTTCGCGGAGGTGGAGGTCGACACCGAGACGGGTCAGACGCGCGTGCTGCACGTTACCGCCATCCACGACGCGGGCCTCATCGTCAACCGCATGACCGCTCGCAGCCAGACCAACGGCGGCATCATCCAGGGCATCGGCTACGCGCTGTTTGAAGAGAGGATCATGGACGACCAGACCGGCGTGATGCTCAACCCCAATTTCGAGACGTACAAGCTGCCCAACCTGGCGGATATTCCCACCATCGACGTGCATTTCCTCGACCAACCCGAGCGCGGGGTGCTCGGCCTGGCGGAGGCCGTCCACATCCCGACCGCCGCTGCCATCGCCAACGCGGTCCACAACGCCATCGGCGTGCCCGTCATGGAACTGCCGATGACCCCCGCCCGGGTGCTCGCCGCGCTCGGCGCGATTGGTTGAACTCTGCTTCCCTCGCCTCGCCATGAATCGCTTCACGCTCACGAATGTCACCACGCCCGCCGCCGCGCTCGACGCAATGCGGCCCGACGCGGAGGTTAAGCCATTGGATTTTTCCTGGCTCAACGCAAAGCGTCCGCTCGCCGGCGGCAGCGACCTGCTGGCGGAAATCAAGGAGGGCATCATCCGACCCGGCACGCTCGTCAATCTGAAGACGATCACCGGTTGGAGCGGCATCCGGCCCGGGGCCGACGACGCGTTAGAGATCGGCGCGACGACGCTCATCGCCGACGTGGCAGCCTCCGATGTCGTCCGCGCGCACAGCGCCGCGCTGGCTGACGCCGCCGAGCACGTCGGCTCGCCGCAGATTCGCAACCAGGGCACCGTCGGCGGCAACCTCTGTCAACGGCCCCGTTGCTGGTACTACCGCCATGGCGACACGCAATGCCTGAAGAAGGGCGGCGTGTCGTGTTTCGCCAAGGAAGGCGAGAATAAATACCACGCGGTTTTTGCCACAAATGCGCCGTGCGTGATGGCCAGTTCGACGAACCTCGGCGTGGCGCTGCTAGCACTCGGTGGGAAGCTGATCGTGCAATCTCTCGCAGGCGAAAAAGCAGTCGCCGCCGAGCATTTCTACCGGCTCCCGACCGCCGAAGATCCCTACCGGGAAACGGTTCTCGAACCCGGCGAGATCGTCAGCGGGATCTCGGTTCCCGAGTCGGCGGGCAGCCGCAGCGCGTACATGCAGATTTCGGAGAAAGCGGATTTCGACTGGGCGCTCGTGTCCGCCGCGACGCGGGTGAAGCTGGACGGAGCGGGTGCAATCGAAAACATCGCGCTGGCGATGAATGCAATCGCCCCAGTGCCGTGGCGGCTCACGCGCGCGGAAGAGTTTTTGCGCGACAAGCGACCGGATATCGAGACCCTGCGGGCAGCCGCCAAGGAAGCATTCGCAGACGCGCGTCCGCTGTCGCAAAATGCCTACAAGGTGGCGATTGCCAAGGCGTTGCTTGTGCGGGTCGTGCAACGCGCAATCGGCGCACACCTCTGACTCGCCGATGAATGTGCACAGTGGTCTGGAGCAATGCATCCATTGGCGGGCGAAGGCGATGTATGTCGCCGGCTGCTCGACCGTGGAGGACGGCGAGGAGGCTCCCGAAACCGGCTGTTGGTGCAACCGGACCCTGCGTGAACTCGGACCCGACGGTGAGCCGGCCGACCGGGTCGCGTGCCGTGGATCGACGCGTTCCTGTTATCGTTCGACACTCGTTTAGCAAGGCAGGATCGAATCCCTGATTCTTTCTCACTTCTTCCGGGCGGGTACCATCGCAGCGACCCACTTTCCAAAATGTTAGGGGATGGCTCGGAGAGCATCCCTACCCTGCTCAGGAACGACTACGACGTGGCATCCACCTTGACGTTCCGCCGAATTCGTGGACCGTTGCGCCGCCCCGCATGATCGAACCTCCTCCCGGCGCTCCGACGACGGATCGCTACGCGGTTTTGCGCGTCCGGGATTTTCGGCTGTATCTCGTCTCGCGGTTCATCGTGTCGTTCGCGCAGCAGATGCTCGGCGTGGCCGTCGGATGGGAATTGTTCGACCGCACGCACTCCGCGCTGGCGTTGGGTCTGGTCGGGCTGACGCATATCGGCCCGCTGCGTGTGGTGACGCTGCCGGCCGGCCATCTGGCGGATCAACTCGAACGGCGCGGCATCCGCCAATGGTCGCCTGGGTTCACGGCGCTCAGTTGCGCCGGACTCGCGGCCGTTTCGTGGTATCACGCGCCGGTGTTCTGGACGTATGGCCTGTTGTTCATCAGCGGGGTCGCGCGAGCTTTCCTTTCACCGGCCAGCGGCGCGTTCCTGCCCCAGATCGTCCCGCGCGAAGTGCTGGCCGATGCCGTGGCCGGGAATCCCAGCAGTTTCCACCCCTCCGCCACGCTCGGACCGGCGGCGGGTGGATTCTTCATCCCCGCTACGGGGGGGGCGGCGACGGTGTACGCGTTCAACGTCGTCGCCGGGTTGGTTTGTTGCGCGATGCTGTTGGGAGTGCGCTCGCGTTTCGATGCGTCCGCGCAACGGCAGAAGATGAGTTTCGACACGCTTGCCGCCGGGGTGCGGTTCGTGTTCGGCACACCGGTCATCCTGGGGACGATCACGCTGGATTTGTTCGCCGTGCTGCTGGGCGGGGCGACCTCGCTGTTGCCGATCTACGCGAGCGACGTGCTGCACGTCGGTCCGCACGGGCTCGGGTGGCTGCGGGCGGCGCTGCCGGCGGGTTCGGTGTGCATGGCGTTGGTCCTGGCGCACCTGCCGCCCATGCGGCGCGCCGGCCATTCGCTGTTGCTGGCCGTCGCGGGATTTGGCGCGGCGACGGTGGTCTTCGGGTTTTCGCAATCGTTCTGTCTGTCGTTTGCGATGCTGTTCGCGTGCGGGGCGACCGACAACATCAGTGTCGTCGTGCGGCACACGCTCGTGCAGGTGCTCACGCCGGATGCCATGCGCGGGCGGGTGTCGGCCGTGAACAGTCTCTTCATCGGCGCATCGAATGAATTCGGAGAATTCGAGTCGGGAGTCGTGGCGAGTTGGTTCGGGCCGGTGGCGGCGGTCGTCTCGGGCGGGGTCGGCACGGTGCTCGTTGTCATCGCCACCGCGTTGATCTGGCCGCAACTGCGCAAAATCGGACGACTGGACGCCGCCACGGCGACGACCGGTTGATTGCAATTTTGGGCTGGGCAACGGGCGACCTCATCGCGGACACTCGCTGCGCTTCGCCATGCAAAACAACTCCCGCCCCTATCTGGGCCTCGCGTTCCTGACCGGGCTGAACCTCTTCAACTACCTGGACCGCTACGTCCTGGCGGCGGTGCTGCCGCAGATCCAGAAGGAACTCGACCTGGATAATTTCTGGACGGGCTGGCTGCCGTCCTGGTTCATGATCGGGTATTTCCTGACCGCGCCGTTTTTTGGCTACCTGGGAGACCGCGCACAGCGCAAGTGGCTCATCGCGTTCGGCATCTCCGTATGGAGCGTGGGGACAATCCTGAGCGGTTTCTGTCACTCATACGGGACGCTGGTGGCCTGCCGCCTCCTCGTCGGTCTGGGGGAGGCCAGCTATGCCACGCTCGCGCCGTCGTGGCTCTCGGACCTGTTCCCGCCGAGCCGGCGCAACAATGCATTGTCGATCTTCTATACCGCCCTGCCCGTCGGCACCGCGCTGGGTTTTGTCGCCGGAGGTCTGGCGCTCAAGCACAGCACCTGGCGCAACGGCTTCCTGTACGCCGGCGCGCCGGGGCTGCTCCTGGCCCTGCTCCTGCTGACCCTGCGCGAACCGGCGCGCGGCGAGGCCGACGGCGCGGAATCCGGCACCGCTCCCATCGATCCCCACGCCGCCAAGCCGACGGTGGGTGACGTGCTCCACCTCTTCCGCCTTCCCGACTATATGTTGGTGACGCTCGGCTACACGGCATACACGTTCGCGCTCGGTGCGTTCCCGGTGTGGACCGGCAAGTATCTCAACGGCAGTCATGGGATGCCGCTGGATCAGGCCGCCACCAACTTCGGCCTCATCGTGATCGTCGCCGGGCTGGTCAGCACGCTGGCCGGCGGACTGCTCGCCACCGCCTGGCGCAAAGTCTACGGCGGAGCGTATTCGCTGCTGCTGGCGCTCTCGGCGGCGCTGGCGGTGCCGCTGGGGTTCGGCGCGTTCCTGGCCGGCACGACCGGCGGGGCAATGGTCTGCCTGAGCGCGGCGATGCTGCTCCTGTTTCTGGGCACCGGACCGCTGAGCACCCTGACGCTGGAAACGGTGCCGGTTGCCCTGCGCGGCAGCGCGATGGCCGTGTCGATCTTCGTCATCCACCTGCTCGGAGACCTGTGGAGTCCGGGCATCGTCGGCAAACTCGCCGACCTGGGCGGTTCGAGGGACGATCCGGCGGCCCTGCGCCATGCGTTGATGATCCTGCCGGCGATGCTCGTCGTCTGTGCGGGGTTGTGGGCGTGGCTGGCGTGGCGGCAGCGCAAAGTGCCTGCCATCGCCGCGTGATTTCTTCGAGGGTTGGATCGCCGTCATACCGACCGCGACGTGGCCGTCGGCTGGCACGGACCGGCCGAAGCCGCTTCACTACCCGAGGCGGAAAAACCCTTGCGCCGTTGCGGTAGTCTGCGCCGCGACGGCTTCCAACGTCTCGCCGCGCGCCTGCGCGACCGCCACCGCCGTTTCGCGCGTGTGCGCCGGCTCGCAACGCTTCCCGCGAAACGGCACCGGCGCGAGGTACGGGCAGTCGGTCTCAACCATGAATCGATCCGCCAGCACGGCCGCGGCGGTCTCACGCACGGTCGCGCCATTCTTGAAAGTGACGATCCCCGTGAACGAAACCAAATGCCCCAGCGCCAGCACTTCCTCCGCCTGCGCGGGCGTGCCGCCGAAACAATGGAACACCCCGCGCAACCGCCCGGTGTATTCGCGCAGGATTGATAGGGTGTCGTCCCATGCGTCGCGCTGGTGGATGACGACGTTTAACCCGAGGTTGGCGGCGAGAGCGAGTTGCTGGCGGAAGCTGGCGGCCTGACGCGATTTCACGCCGGCGACCTGCTCTGGGTCATCAGGCAAACGGTGATAGTCCAGCCCCGTCTCGCCGATGGCGGCTACGCGCGAAGCAGCGGCCAATTCTCGCAAGAAATCGTGATCGTCTGCGCCGGCTTCATCGACCGTCGTCGGATGAATGCCGACCACCGCATGGACCATTGCGTGCTCGGCCGCGAACGCCACCGCTCGGCGGCTGCTTTCGACCGAAGTCCCGATGGTGACGATCCGTTCGACGCCCGCCGCCCGCGCCCGCTCCAAAACGCCCGCGAAATCCGCCGCGAACTCGTCGTAATCGAGGTGCGCGTGGGTATCGATCAACATCACGAAAACAGTCCGGAGACTATGTTGATGCTCAGGCCGAGGATGGCCAGGTTGAATCCGAAAGAGATGATCGAATGCAGCAGCACGAGCCGACGCAGACGCCGGGAAGTGATCGACACGTCAGATGTTTGGAAACACATGCCGATGACGAAGGAAAAATAGGCAAAATCGAGGTAGTCAGGCTTGTCCTCCTCGGGAAAACTCAGGCCGCCGTGTGCCTCGTCGCTTTCCGGCGTGGCGTAATAGATGTGGGCGTACCGCATGGTGAACACGGTATGCACCAGCGACCAGGACGTGAAGATTGCCAGGAGAGAAAACAGGATGTGCCCGGCCAGGTAAGTCTTTTCCAGGCCCTTCGCGGTGCCCAGTTCGGCCCCGACCGCAAACACGCTGAAGATCGCCGCGAATACCACGAAAATAAAGATCGCCGTGCGGCTCGAATCCTGAATGCAAGCCTCGCGCGCCGCCTCGCTCGGGTCGGCGCTCAGGATCACGTACCACGTCATGAGCAGCGCGCTGGCGCTGTAGGCGATCCACGTCACGACCGCTCGCGTCGGCCAATGCCAGTGCCACGGGATGGCCAGACAAACCACGGCTGCCACTCCCAGCGCGATGAACAACCGATGGTGGGCGTCCCAGTGCCCGAGCCGCCGGTGCCAACTCGGGAACAGCGGCGTAATGTCATCTCCCGTTGCGGCGATCTTGTCGTCAGCCATAAAAAAATTGTAGCGGAAGCTTGTACCACCGCCGCAAATTTTACCAGTCGATAATTGCGCTGGCCCACGTCAGCCCGCTGCCGAAAACGACCAGCAAAACCTTGTCGTGCGAGCCGAACCTCCCGCTGCGGTGCGCCTCGTCGAGCGCGATGGCGACCGCCGCCGCACCGGTGTTGCCGTAGAGCGCGAGGTTGAGGAAAAATTTTTCCTCCGGGACCTTCAGCCGGTCGGCGATGGCGTCGATGATGCGGAAGTTCGCCTGATGCGGGATGATGCAGGTGATGTCGCTGATTGACAGGCCGGTGCGTTCGAGGGCGTCGATGCTCGCGTTGGTCATCGCGTTGACCGCCTGCTTGAACGTCTCCTTGCCCAGCATCTTGATCGTGTTCAGCCGCTGGTCGAAATTCTCCCTGGTGATCGGCAGACGCGTCCCGCCGCCCGGCACACCGAGAATGTTTCCGAAGTCGCCGTCGCTGGCCATGAGCGTCGTCAGAATGCCCTCGCCCCGGCCTTCCAGACGCGGCCCGAGCACGAGCGCGCCCGCGCCGTCGCCGAAAAGTACGCACGTATTCCGGTCGGACCAATCGACCATCGCGCTCAGTTTCTCCGCGCCGATGACCAGCGCGTAGCGGATCGCGCCGCCGGTGATCATGTGCCGGGCCATTTCCAGTGCGTACAGGAACCCCGAACAAGCCGCCGAAATGTCCATCGCCGCCGCCTTGCGCGCGCCGATCAGGCTCTGGATCACGCAGGCCGTCGAGGGAAAAAACATGTCCGGCGATGCCGTCGCCACCAGGATTAAATCGACCTCGCCCGCCGAAATCCCGGCCTGCTCCAACGCCCTCCTCGCCGCCGCCGCGCCGAGGTCGCTCGTGTGTTCGCCCTCGGCGGCGATGCGGCGTTCCCTGATGCCGGTGCGCGAGGTGATCCACTGATCGGTGGTCTCGAGGATCTTTTCGATGTCCGCGTTGGTCATCACGCGGGCCGGCAGGTGACTGCCGGTTCCGAGCACCGACACACCGGACGGCCGGTTGC
>CALMVM010000462.1:0-1382 GCA_937873255.1 uncultured Verrucomicrobiota bacterium
CCCACCGCGCCGGCCGCGCCGCGTCCGCCCGCGCCCGCCGCCCCGGCCGGCGGCCCGCCGAAACCTCCGGTGGCTCCCACTGCGCCGAGGCCCGTGGCTCCCGCCGCGTCTTCCGCCGCGCCGGCGACGCCCGTGCCCAAGCCCGCCGCCGCCGAAGGCGCGTCGACCGTCAAGCCGACCATCAAGAAGGAAACCGTCCGCATCGAGGTGCCGGCCGCCGCCAAGGTCATCCCGCAGGCCACGGTCAAAATCCAGCAGGCTCCGGTCCCGATGAAGATGCCGGCTGCCGAGGTTCGCACCGTGCCGGCTCTGGTCACTACCAGCGCCCCGACGCGCCCCGTCGCCGAAGAAGCGGAAGAAACGGTCGCCGAGGATCCCACGATGAAGCTCGTCGCGGGCGGCGTGCTCGTGTTCGCTGCGGCGACTTTCGGGATGCAGCTCTGGACTTTCCTCACGAACTGAGGGTCGGTCGCGCGGTCGCCCCTCGTAGCGACCGCCACGCGTCCGCCTCGCTCCTTCCCCGTCCGGCCGTTTTTTCGCTCTTTTGCCTATGTCGAGTCCTCAAACCGTGATCGTCACCGATGCGAACTTCGAAGCCGAGGTGGCGCAATCCGCCGTGCCCGTGCTGGTCGATTTCTGGGCGCAATGGTGCCCGCCCTGCCGGATGCTCTCGCCCGTCGTGGACGAGATCGCCGTCGAAAAAGCCGGGACCGCCAAGGTCGCCAAGGTCAACGTGGACGACAACCCCGAGTTGACCCGCCGTTTCAAGGTGCAGAGCATCCCGCTGCTCCTGTTTTTCAAGGACGGCGAGGTCAAGGACCAGATGCTCGGAGCGACGAACAAAAAGACGCTGCTCAACAAGCTCGAAGCCTTGATCTGAGCATCAGGTGGCAGCCGGCCGCCGCGCTGTCGCGCATGGTGGCGATGGCCGGCCTCGGGCCTTGGGCATCGCCCGCGCGCACGCAGGTCGGCGGCGTCGTTTTCCCGGGGGCGGACGGCGGCGTTCGATTGTCGGCGGGGCTGTCCGGGTGTACGTTGCCGGCGTCATGCTGACCGCCCTGCCGCTCACCCCCGGCCGCAAGCTCAAGCTCTTCCAGTTGAGCGACCCTCACAAACAGTGGTGGTCCCTGGAGGAAACCCGGTTCTGCGCCCGGTGCGAGCACCTGATCATCGGCCGGGACATCCGGGTGTTCGAGGACGGGGAAGGGTGCATTCATTTCCGGTGTCCGACCCTGCGGTGCGAGGGCGGGTTCGCGGATTGGGAATACCCGCAACTCCACCTGTGAGGGCGAGGTGGGGTCGAGATTGGTCGGCAGGTCGTTCAAGGTCGTTCGGCACGGAAGGGTGAAAGATCGTCCGAGCCGGGTTTTGAACCATTAAAT
>CALMVM010000462.1:1392-2191 GCA_937873255.1 uncultured Verrucomicrobiota bacterium
CTATTTATCGCTCGGAAAGCGGGAATAAACCCCACCGATGCGAGGGTTATTTTCTCCTTCCGCGCGCCCGCGCGAGCGTTCTCAATCGCGAAAGTTTTTGTAAGCGAGGGACACTCCGAAGTCCTTGCCTCGCAAAAACGAGATGACCGCCTGGAGATCGTCGCGCTTCTTGCCGTTGACGCGGATTTCCTCGCCTTGCAGGGACGACTGGACCTTGAAACCCTGCGCCTTGATGGCCGTGATGATCTCCTTGGCCCGCGTGCCCTCGATGCCCTGCTTGATCGTCAATTCCTGCCGCGCGTGGCCGACCGACGACACCGCCGGCGTGCCGTGATCGACGTTGCGCAGGTCCACGTTGCGCTTGGCGAGCTTTCCGATGACGATTTCGTGCAGGGCCTTGAGCCGCGAGGCGTCCTCGGCGGAGAGCGCGATCTTGTCCTTGCCGGGCTGCTCGATGGTGGCGGCGCTGCCCTTGAAGTCGAAGCGCGTGACGAGTTCCTTGCGGGCCTGGTTGAGGGCGTTGTCGACCTCCTGCCGGTCGATCTCGGAGACGATGTCGAAGGTGGGCATTTCTGTCCGCAGATTACGCAGATTTCCACAGATTGGAAGAGAAGGAAGAAGGGCGGAGAGAAGCTTTATTTTTTCCTCTTCTGCCAATCTGCGGAAATCTGCGTAATCTGCGGGTAAGTGGTTTTTCCTGTCCTGCCTGCTCCGGGTGCCGCGCTTGGCGATGCGCAGATCACCGACGCCGTCGCCGCGCTGACCGACCCGCGCGTGCCCGACGCGGAGAAAGCCGCGT
>CALMVM010000462.1:2201-3806 GCA_937873255.1 uncultured Verrucomicrobiota bacterium
AACCCCCACCGAGATCGCCGGGTTCGCGGCCGCGTTGCTCGCCCGCGCGGTGGACCCGCAGATCGACCCCGCGCGGCTGCCCGGCCCGACCATCGACGTTTGCGGGACGGGCGGCGACCGGCTGCACCTGTTCAACGTCTCGACGACGGCCAGTTTCGTGCTCGCGGCGGGCGGCGCGACCGTGATCAAACACGGCAACCGCGCCATCACCTCGCAGAGCGGCGGCTCGGACGTGCTCGCGGCGTTGGGCGTGCCGCTCGACCTCGCACCGGACGCGTTGCGCGCGCAACTGGAACGCGTCGGGATCGGGTTTCTGTTCGCGCCGAGGTATCACCCGGCGTTCGCGGCGGTGGCGGGGGTGCGGCGTCAACTCGCCGCCGAGGGCACGAGCACGATCTTCAATCTGCTCGGCCCGCTGCTTAACCCCGCGCGGCCGGCGCATCAGTTGGTGGGGGTGTTCGACCCGGCGTGGACGGAAACGTTCGCGGAGGTGTTGCGCCAACTCGGCCGCCGCCGCGCGTGGGCGGTGCATGGCGCGGGCGGCATGGACGAGTTTTCCACGCTCGGCGCGACGCGCGTCAGTCGTCACATCATCGGCTCGGAAATCGAGACCGGCCTCGTCGAGCCCGAGGCCGCCGGCCTGCCGCGCGCGGCGAACCTCGACGCGTTGCGCGGCGGCACGCCCGAGGAAAACGCCCGGACGCTCGTCGGCATCCTGCGCGGCGAGATCGACGGCCCCCGGCTGGACCTCGTATTGCTCAACGCGGCGGCCGGGTTCGTAGTGACGGGGCTGTCAGCTGACCTCGGCACGGGTGTCGAACGGGCGCGCGCGGCGATCTATAGCGGCCGGGCGGGGAGGGTACTAGCGGAAATGGCGAATGACGAATGACAAAGGGCGGAAAGATGAGGCCTGTGACAGGAGAAAGCATGATCTTGGAAGACAGAGAACCTGGAACGGCCCGAGACGTTCCCGCTCTCTGACATTCGTCATTCGTCATTCGTCATTTTCCCCACCTGCGGCAGCGGGGGCGGCATCTCGACGGGAGCCGTCAGGCCGCGCCGCGAGGGCAGGTGCGCCTCGCAATATTCCTCGCCGTCACTGGCGACGCGGAACTCCAGGTCCGGCGTGCTGACCTCCGTGCGACCGCAGACCTTGCAGTGGTGCAGCGTTTCCTCGGAAAGGTTCGCCGCCACGACGGATGACGGCTGCGTCGCCACCTGGAACTGCTGCCGGCGCGCGACCGTACGGCCCTGTTCGCGCCAGTACGCCAGCCAGGCCGGACCGAAGAATATCAGGTAGTTGATCAGCGCCACCAAGATCGTCAGTTGGTCGATCGGGCTGCCGACGACGAGCTTGAGCGCCACCAGCATCAACGTGAACAGCGCGATCCACTTTACCCGCACCGGGATGATGAAAAACAACAGGATCGGGTAGTTCGGGAACAACGTCGCAAACGCGTAAAACAGCGACATGTTCAGGTAGATGCCGTTGGGGTCCTGGCCGTGGAAGAACAGCGCCGCCACCGCCGTGCCCACCATGCCGGTGAGGTAATACAGGTTGAGCTTGAAGCTGCCCCACGCCTGTTCGAGCCCCTCGCCCAGCAG
>CALMVM010000462.1:3816-5933 GCA_937873255.1 uncultured Verrucomicrobiota bacterium
GCCAGCATGGGGGGGAGGAACAACCCGCCGACGTTGGGGATGAAGATGTAGCTCACCAGCCGCCACACCTCGCCGTGCATCACGCGGTCGGGCAGGAGCCGGAGCAGATCCACGAACTCGGGTTTCGCCGTGCCCAGAAGGAACACCAGGGCGTTGAAGGCGACGATGATACGCATCAGCCCGGGAACGGCGAGGTGGCCGAACCGGCGTTCGAGGGCGTTGATCCAGCGCATGACACAGACGAAACGGCCCGCGAGGGGAGAATGGACGGGGAAGGGGGAGAATGACGAATGACGAATGACGAAGGCCAGAGCGCGCAACGCGAGCGCCCGCACCTTCCCTCTTCTGGTTTCGTCATTCGTCATTCTGCATTTGCCTTCCCCCCGCCGCCCGGTCTATTCGTGAAACGTGGATTCCGCTCCCGGCTCGCTCAAACAAACCCCGCTCCACGCCGCGCACGTGCGGCTCGGCGGCAAGATGGTGCCTTTCGGCGGCTGGTCGATGCCCGTCCAATACCCCAGCGGCATCCTCGCCGAGCACCGCGCCGTCCGCACTGCTGCCGGGGTGTTCGACATCAGCCACATGGGCCAGTTCATCGCCAGCGGCCCGGGGGCCAAGGCGTGGCTCAACTCTCTGTTTTCCAATAACCTCGACCGCATCGGCGCGGGGCAGAGCCAATACGGGTTTCTGTTGAATGAAACCGGTGGCGTCATCGACGATCTCATCATCTACGAGTACGCGGAGGGCGAATACCTCCTGGTCGTCAACGCTTCCAAAATCGACGAGGACTTCGCGTGGCTGAGCGCGCACCTGCCCGCCGGCGAGGAACTGGAGTTGAGCAATCGCAGCGACCGGTTCGCGGCGCTGGCCGTGCAGGGGCCGCGCACGCCGGAGATTTACGCGGCGTTCTTCGGACCGAACGCCCCGATGCCACCGCGCTTCGGCGTGCAGGTGCTCGACCACGACGGGCTGACGTTCGTCGTCGCGCGCACCGGCTACACGGGCGAGGACGGGTTCGAGTGGTTCATCCCCGCGCGGGCGGCGGAGGTCGTGTGGGACGAGTTGTTGGCGAAAGGGAAACCGTTCGGGCTGATCCCGGCCGGGTTGGGTTCGCGCGACAGCCTGCGGCTGGAGGTGTGCTACCCGCTCAACGGTTCCGACCTTTCACCCGAGCGCACGCCGGTCGCGGCCGGGCTGGGGATTTTCGTCGATTTGAAGGACAAGGTGGATTTCATCGGCCGCGACGCGCTGCTCAAGCAACGGGACGCTGGCGGCCCGACCGAACGGCTGGCGGCGTTTCGCATGACCGACAAGAGCCCGCCGACGCGTTCGCACTATGCTGTTTACATGCAGGGCGGCGACGACCGGGTAGGCGAGACGACCAGCGGCGGTTTCGCGCCAAGCCTGGACGGCGCGGGCATCGGCATGGCGTACCTGCCGGCGGCGTTGGCGAAGGCGGGGACGGCCATCGACATCGACATCCGCGGCAAGCGTTACCCGGCGGTCGTCGAAAAGAAACCGCTCTACAAACGCCGCGAGGCGCGTCCGCAACCGGCGGGCGACGCGGCCTGAGACCGCGACTCCCGTTTTCTCCTTCCACCCTCTGCTACCTTCTATTTTTTATGAACGTTCCCGACGATCTCCGCTTCGCCCCGACCCACGAATGGCTCCGCGCCGCCGACGGCCGCGTGGGCATCAGCGACCACGCGCAGGCCGAGTTGACGGACATCGTGTACGTCGATCTGCCCAAGGTCGGCACGAAGCTGACCGCCGGGCAGACGGTGGCGGTCGTCGAGTCGGTCAAGGCGGCCAGCGACATCTATTGTCCGGTGGGCGGCGAGGTCGTGGAGGTCAACGAGGCGCTGGCAGGCAACCCGGCGTTGGTGAACACCGATCCGTACGGCGACGGCTGGCTGTTCAAGCTCAAGGACGTGGAGGACAAGGACGCCGGGGTATTGCTGGATGCCGAGACGTACCGGCAGCAGATTTCGGCGTGATCCTCCGGGCTCGCTGATTTGGTGATAGTTGAGCGGTGCCGTCTGACCTGCGCACTACCCTCTTCTTCTGTCATCCTGAGGGGAGTGCAACGAGCCGAAGGACCTCGCCGCGTGGTACTC
>CALMVM010000463.1:0-950 GCA_937873255.1 uncultured Verrucomicrobiota bacterium
CAGCGGCTTGTACCCGCTGGCGGTCTGGGGACTTGGCCAAGGCATCTTCCATCACAAAGCCAACGGCAGCCTCATCGTCGCCGCCGACGGCAAGACGGTGCTCGGCAGCGAACTCCTCGGGCAGAACTTCGGCGGCAAGCAGTATTTCAACCCGCGTCCCTCCGCCGCCGGTGCCGCCGGGTACGACCCGACCGCGAGCGGCGGCACCAACCTGGGGCCGACCAGCGATAAGCTCGTCAACGGCCAGCACAAAAAAGACGCCGAGGGCAAGCCCGTCAACGATCCTGCCAACTTCGACGGCGTCAAGGATCTGGTGGCAGCTTACCGCAGCGCCAACGGCCTCAAGGACACGGATATGGTGCCTGCCGACGCGGTGACGCGTTCGGGCAGCGGCATGGACCCGCACATCTCGGTGGCCAATGCGCTTTTGCAGCTTCCGCGCGTGGCGCGCGAGCGTGGCAAGTCTCCGGATGAGGTGCGCCAAACGATGGACAAGTACACCGAGGGCCGTGACCTGGGCGTCTTCGGCGAACCGCGCGTCAACACCTTGCTGCTCAACCTGGCTCTGGACGGCAAGCTCACATCCGCCGCCAGCAAGTGAGTTATCCGTGCCCCAGCTGGTTGAGCGTAGGAGGCTCAGTGTTTCGTTGCGCCCGGTCAAACGCCCTCACCCATGGACGACGATCTGAGCCATACCGCCGCAGGCGTTGATGTGTCCGACAGGCGGCCAGCCCCGGGTCGCCACGTCACCGGGGCGAACTTTGCCAAAGGAGGGCAGCGCCGGGTGCGGTGGCTGCCGTCGTTGATGGCGGCTCTACTCTGGCTCACGCTCGTTTACGGCCTACCTCTGCACACCCTGCGGGAATCGCGCCAGATTGCCAAAGAAGAGTTGGCCCGCTTGCTCCAATCCGGCAATCCGGACACCCCGACCATCCTGGACGCGTTTGATC
>CALMVM010000463.1:960-1564 GCA_937873255.1 uncultured Verrucomicrobiota bacterium
TGGCGCATCTGGTCACCGTCAAACGGAGGCTCTGCGCGGCGGAGCGTAATATCCAGACCCTGCGGGATGCCGTGCTCGGTGTGGATGAGGTTCCGCTGCGATGAAGCCATTTTCCCATGGAACCTGAGACCACTGTTTTTGCCATCCCCACCTACCGCTTGCGGGACGTGGCCGAAGCCATCGAAGCCTACGACGCAAACTTCTGGCGCAACGGGCACGCCGTGAAGCTCATGGTCTTCGACGATTCCAGCGTCGCCAACCACGAGAAATATTTTCCTCTGTTGGAAAGCACACGCACGGTCAATGAGCTTTATTACGTTGGTCCACGCGAGAAAGAGAATTCCTGGGACTGCTCAACCGCAAGTTGCGCGACCGCAAGCTGGAACTGCTCGTCAAGAACCTCTTTCGCCCCAGCTACGGCGGCAACCGCAACTGCACCTTGATGTGGACGCTGGGCAAGTTCCTCATCAGTTCGGACGATGACATGCGCCCGGAGGCGCTCATCGAAGACAGCCCGGAGTCCTTGGGCGACGAGGAGATTTGCCGGGGAAGACTCTACCGTGCAGACGAGCGGAAGGGCTATGCCCGCAAGGCGTTCGACTTG
>CALMVM010000463.1:1680-1888 GCA_937873255.1 uncultured Verrucomicrobiota bacterium
ACACGACGCTGGAATTCACGCGTGACAACGCGCTTTTGCTCCAGCGCGGTAAGCTCGCGCGCGACGCGCAGGTCAAGATCGCGCAGACCTTTCGCACCGGCACCAACGACATCGACGCACTCGACTATGTGTCGATGTTCCTGGACAACGCGCACCAGACCGATCCGCAGGAACTCAACGACCGCTATGTGCTGGTGAACTTCCGGCC
>CALMVM010000464.1 GCA_937873255.1 uncultured Verrucomicrobiota bacterium
GTATCTCGTCGCCGCCCCGGTTCTCGATCCGCGAGGTCTCGACGAGCGCGCTCTTTATCAGCAAGCCCTCCGGGAAATCGCCGCGTGCTACCCGGCCGCCGCCGGCCAACTCACTCCGCTCGCCGCCATCCGCGTTCCGTACGGACAGCGTCGGCAGCCGGCGGGATTCCTGCGCGGACAACCGCCGCCCCCGACGCCGACGTATTTGGAAAACGTCCGGCTCGCCGGCGGGCAGACAACGGCATGCAGCATCCAATCGACGATGGTCAGCGGCGAACGGGCAGCCGAATTTTTGGCCGTCCACCTTCGCGCATGAGGAGATCCCTGTTGGCCTTTGTGTGTCTGGCGGCGATGCTCGTTCCGCGGTCGAACGCCGCCGTGGACCGGCCATCCCCGTGGACTTTCCCGCGCGGGCGGGACGTTTACCTGATGGAAAACGACCTCGTTTACGCCCGGTTTTTGCTCCTCTCGCGCGACGGCACCTACCAACAAATCAATCGCGACGAGCACGGTGGCAAGGAAGTGGATCGGGGAAGCTGGGAACAGGAGCCGGCGGGCACCGTCCGGCTGCATTCGACGTGCCGCGCGCTGCGGCCCCGCGCGTTGTCGGCCGGAGGATTGTCGATGGCTTTGACCGGCGACGGGGCTTTCCAAGGGCTTCCTCTCCTGCTGGTTTCGATGCGGCGTTTTCTCGCCGGGAACGGAGACGCGGTGTTCGCCGCCGTCCGCGTGGTGGAATTGAACACGGACGGTGCGCCGACGGTCCACGTCGAAGGCGGGGCAATCACCTTTGACCGCCGCGACGTTCTCATGCTCGCCGCGCGCATCGAGGCGGCGCTGGATGGCGAACGCACCGCAAGCTACCTTCTCCTCCCTGTGACAAACGCCGTCCGCGCCATTTTCGTGTTGCGGGAAGGAGTGTTCGGCGCGGCCGATCTTGCCGGAGTGCGCCGGACCTACGGCGTCGCCGATGGGGCCACTCCGCCGTTTTACTTCGGCCGGGTCGAGGCGAAGATTTTTGCGGCCGCCGTCGGCCGCTGGGAGCCGCTACGCTTGCCCGGAGGCGCGCGATGAACGTAGAGTCTCCGCAAGTGCGAGACACCCCCGCCCCGACCGCCCTGCTTTTTCCCCGGGCGCGGGACTGGTGGATTCTGGCGGCGGTGCTCGGCGCGATTTTCGTTTTTTGTCTCGGGTCGCGCGGACTCAACGACCCGGACGAGGGCCGTTACGCCAACATTGCCCTGGCGATGGCCAAAACCGGCGGCGATTGGTGGGAGCCACGCGAGTCCGGCTTCGGGCACTACGACAAGCCACCGCTCGTCTACTGGTGTACGGCGTTGTCTCTTCGCGTGTTCGGTTTCAACGAATGGGCGGCGCGTGTGACGCCTTTTTTCGGGGCGGCCCTGTCGCTCGCGGGGCTGGCTTGGGCGGCGGTCCGTTTGTACGGGGCGCGGATCGCGTGGTGGGCGGTGCTCATTTGCGGGACCAGCGTGCAGTTCTGGGTGATGGGTCGGGTGCTTTCGCCCGACATGCTGATGACGGGTTGGTGTACGCTCGGCGTCGCGGCATGGGTGGAATGTCGCCGCCGCAACGGCGCATGGGAAATGTGGCTGGCGACCCTGGCCTGTTGGACGCTGGCGTGGTGGACGAAGGCGACGCCTTCGCTGGCTCCGTTGGCGGGGGTCCTCATCGGAACTTATGCCACGGGTGACCGCGCCGGCCGGAGGGCGTTGCGCGCGTGGTTGCTGGTGCCGGCCGTCCTGCTGCTCGGTTCGCCGTGGTATCTGGCGATGCTGGGCCGTTACCCGGAACTCTCGGATTTTTTCTTCCAGCGCGAACTCGTCAACCGCGTCATCGGGCGGGTGGACGGACGGCACGGGTCGCTGATTTATTACGTTCCCTTGAGCCTTGTTGCATGGCTGCCGTGGTGGCCGGTGGCGGCGTGGAAATGGGGACGCACTCCGGTCGCGCAACGTTTCGCGAGGTGGTGGCAGCGGATCGGCGTGGAAGGCTGGATCGTCGTGGTCGGCCTCGTGCTGTTCTCGCTGGTCAACTCGAAATTGCCCACGTACACGCTCCCGCTGGCCCCGTGGGTTTCGCTGCTCATCGCGCGGGTGATCCGCGTGGATACCCAGGCAAATCCGACGCCGGCGAGCCTGCTGCCGGGGGGCGCGTTCGCCGTTTGCGTCGTGGTCGGCGCGTGGCTCCTGCCGGCGAGGATCGAGTCGCAACTCGGGCCGAACTCCAGCCTGCGGCCGGTGTGCGAGTACCTGCGTTCGCAAGGCGCGCGAGATATCGAGTCCGACCACTATTGGCCCGACATGGAGTTTTATCTGCAGGATGCCCGCATCCGCTATGTCCTGCGCGCCTCCGCGAATCAGAAGGAACGCCCCTCCGACGCCGGGCTGGTGCCGGACCGTTTTGTCGATCCGGCGGACTGGCTCGTTCGCCAGAGTGGACCCGACCTGCCGCCGGGCGAACGCTGGCTGGTCCGGTTTCGCGGGCAACGTGATTCGCCCTTCGACGCCATGCTGCCGATGGGGGCGGAACGCCGGACGGCTTCCATCGGTGAATTCGACCTCTACCGCGTCGGTCCGTCGCCTTCCGTTTCCCGGTCAGCCGCCCGCTGATTTGGCAAAACGCCGCAATTGAGCGAACTTGCGGGCATTCCCCGACCCGACATGGACGCCGCTGAACCCCGTTCCTTTGACCCGATTGATGATGTGCTCGCCGACGTGCGCGCCGGCAAACCCGTGATCGTCACCGACGACGCCAGCCGCGAAAACGAGGGCGACCTCATCCTCGCCGCCGAACGCGCCACGCCCGAAAGCGTGGCATTCATGGTCAAGCACACCAGCGGCGTGATCTGCGTGCCGATGGAAGGCGCGGAACTCGACCGCCTCGAACTGCCGTTGATGACCCCGCTCGCCGCCAACACCGAGCGGATGCGCACGGCCTACACGATCAGCGTCGACGCCGCCGAGGGTGTGACCACGGGCATCTCCGCCGCCGACCGCGCGCGCACGAGCCGCCTGCTCGCCGAACCACGCACCCAACCCGGCGACCTCGCGCGGCCGGGGCACGTTTTTCCGTTGCGCTACCGCGACGGCGGGGTCCTGCGTCGGGCGGGCCATACCGAGGCCGCCGTCGATCTGGCGCGGATGGCGGGGTTGCGGCCGGCGGGCGTGCTGGCGGAGATCGTCAACGACGACGGCACGATGGCGCGCGTGCCGGAGTTGCTCCAGTTCAAGGAACGCTTTGGCCTGAAATTCTGCACCATCGACGCGCTCATCGCCTACCGCCGCCAGCGCGAGAAACTCGTCGAGCGCACGGAGGTCATCCAGCTTCCGACCGATTACGGCGAGTTCCAGCTTTACCTCTACCGCAACAAGCTCGACGACAAGCACCACCTCGCGCTGGTCAAGGGCCGGATCGACCCCGACAAGCCCGTGCCGGTGCGCGTCCACAGCGAATGTCTGACGGGCGACGTGTTTGGCTCGCGGCGGTGCGATTGCGGCAGCCAACTTCACGCGGCGTTGCAGCAGATCGAAACCGAGGGCGCGGGCGTTCTCGTCTACTTGCGCCAGGAGGGGCGCGGCATCGGCCTCGCGGCGAAAATTCACGCCTACAAACTCCAGGAGGAGGGTTTGGACACCGTCCAGGCGAACGAAAAACTCGGCTTCGCCCCCGACCTGCGCGACTACGGGCTCGGCGCGCAAATCCTCCTCGACGTGGGCGTGCGCAAGTTCCGTTTCATGACGAACAACCCCCGCAAGGTCGTCGGCCTGGAGGGTTTCGGACTGGACATGATCGAGCAGATTCCCATTCGCTCCGAAGCCAACCCGCACAACGAGAACTACCTGCGTACAAAGAAGCTCAAATTGGGGCATCTGTTGTGAGCGGAGCGGACGGCGGACCGGCCGGTTTCACGAATTTCGACGCCCCGCGCCTTGCGGCCGGAGGGCATCTCGTCAACAATACCCGCGATGCTTAAGCTCAGAGTCGGTGGCCCCCGGGTGCTCGGCGGCGCGCGGCGCTCGTTTGCGCTGGTGGCCAGCCAGTACAACCCCGAGTACGTGCAGGCGCTCGTCGACCACACCGCCGTGGAGTTGATGCGCGTGCTGCCCAGCGCGCGGCTCGTTCTCCATCAGGTGCCGGGGGCGTTCGAGATCCCGCTCGTCGTGCAGGAACTCGCCGCCAAGAAGGAAAACGAGCTGGATGTCATCATCGCGCTGGGCGTCATCCTGCAGGGCGAGACGGACCACGCGGATTTGCTTGCCCGCACCGTCACCGACGCGCTCCAGCAAATCGCGCTCAGCCAACGTTTGCCCATTATCCACCAAGTGCTCACCTGCAAGGACGAGGAACAGGCCAGGATGCGCTGCATCGACACCAAGTTCAACCGCGGTATCGAGGCCGCCCGCGCCGCGATCAGTATGTCGCACCTGCTCTCGCAGCTTCGCGAATGACGGGCTTCCCTCCTTGCCATGGGTAAACGTCGTGAAGGCCGCGAGGCGGCCGTCCAATTCCTTGTCTACTGCGACCTCAACGAGGGCGCGGGTCCGGCCAGCGCGGCCGACTTCTGGGAGCTTCGCCCAGCCAGCAAGCCGATCCGCGATTTTGCGCTGAACCTCGTCGAGGGTGTCGTGCAGCACCGCGCCGAGACCGATGAGCGCATCTCGCGCTACGCCGAGAACTACGAACTGGGCCGCCTCGCCGTCGTGGACCGCAACGTCCTGCGCCTGGCGATCTATGAGATGCTCCACCGCGAGGACATCCCGCCCGTCGTATCCATCAACGAGGCCATCGAGATCGCCAAACGCTTCGGCACCGAGGAAAGCAGCCGGTTCGTCAACGGCATCCTCGACCGCGTCAAACTCGACCTGACGCGCCCGTTGCGCACGGCGTCGGGGAACGGGAAAGGCGCGTGAGTGAGACCGCGCCGCAGGCGTCAGTTTTCGCGCTTGAGCTTTTCGCTCGCATCGGTTTTAACGATCCCTCCAAAGTGGCCATCGGCTTTTTCAAATCCCTCTTCCAGAAATTCACCGGCCGTCCGGTCGATTGGGACGAGTTGGAGGAAACGCTCATCCGCTCGGACCTCGGCGTACCGCTGACCCAGCAAATCCTGACCACCCTCCAGGGCCAGGCCGACCGCCCGACGGCCGAGGACGTGGTGATCGTCACGCGCTCGGCCATCCAGAGCCTGCTGCCCCCGCCCAGCCCACCGATCCGGCCGCTGCCCAACAAGCCCAAGGTGATCCTCGTCGTGGGCGTCAACGGCACGGGAAAGACGACCTCCACCGCCAAGCTGGCGAACTACTTCAAGCGCAACCGCTACGGCGTCGTGCTCGCGGCGGCGGACACGTTTCGCGCCGCCGCCATCGAACAGCTCGGCGTCTGGAGCGAGCGCATCGGCGTGGAAATGGTCCGTGGCCAGTACAACGGCGATCCGGCCGCCCTGTGCTACGACGCCTACAACGTCGCCGACAAGAAGAACGCCGAGTTCCTTTTGTGCGACACCGCCGGCCGTTTGCACAATAGAGAAAACCTCATGAAGGAACTCGGCAAGATCGGCCGCACGCTCGCCAAGCACGATCCCGACGCGCCACACGAACGCCTCCTGGTCGTCGATGCCACCACGGGGTCGAACGCGGTATCGCAGGCGCGGGAGTTCCACGCCGCCATCGGATTGACCGGCGTGATCGTCACCAAGCTCGATGGCAGCGGCAAGGGCGGCGTCCTGGTCGCCATCCAGAACGAACTGGGCATCCCGACGCGCTTCATTGGCACGGGAGAAGCTATCGACGACTTCGAGCCGTTCGACCCGCAGAGATTCGTCGAGACCATTCTTTAACCCCCACCTGTCTCTCCGGTGATGACGACCTCGGGCACTCTGCCCACCACCAAGCTGCAATTCGTCGACCGCTGGGTGGGGATTCCGACGTGCTTCCTGTTCACGCTGGCGCGCAAAATCTTCGGCCGCCGTCCGCCGGAGGGCCCGCCGACGGGCAAGGTTCTCTTCGTCAAACTGGCCGAGCAGGGCTCGACTGTCCTGGCCTACACGGCCATCCGGCGCGCCGTGCAGACCGTCGGGCGCGAGAACGTGTTCTTCGTCGTCTTCGCCGAAAACCGCTTCATCCTCGATCTGCTCGACCTGATTCCGAAGGAGAACGTGTTCGCCATCGACGCCGGGAAGTTCGGCACGCTGCTTGCCAGCGCCCTGCAAACGCTGCGGCGCATCCGGGCGGCGAGGTTCGACGCGGCCGTGGACCTGGAATTTTTCGCGCGTTCGAGCGCGGCGTTCACGTTCCTGACCGGGGCGCGCCGCCGCGCCGGGTTCCATACGTTCTACGGCGAGGGCCCGTACCGGGGCGACCTGATGACGCACCGGCTCCTCTACAATCCGTACCTGCACACCAGCCAGATTTTCGCGTCGATGGTCGAGGCGCTCGCGGCGGACCCGCGCCAGTTGCCGACCTTCGGCGTGCAACCGCCCGTGCCGGACGAGGACGAAAGCGCCTTCCGCCCCCGGCCCGAAGAGACCGAGGCCGTGCGGGAAATCATCGCGCGCGAATCCGCCGGACGCGCGACCGGCACGCCGCTGATCCTGCTCAACGCCAACGCCAGCGACCTCTTGCCGCTGCGGCGATGGGAACCGACGCGTTACGTGGAACTCGCCCGCCGTTTGCTGGTGGAGTTGCCCGATGCCTGCGTGCTGATGACCGGCGCGCCGTCCGAGGCGGCGGCGGCCGAGAAACTGGTCGCGCAAATCGGCTCGGAGCGTTGCTTCTCGTTGGCGGGCAAGACGAGCCTGCGCCAACTCCTCGTGCTCTACACGCTCGCCGAGGTGCTCGTCACCAACGACAGCGGCCCGGCGCACTTCGCCTCGCTGACGCCCGTCCACGTCGTGACCTTGTTCGGCCCCGAGACGCCGCGCCTGTTCGGCGCGCGCACGAACCGCAACGTCGCGCTCTACGCGGGCGTCGCGTGCAGCCCGTGCGTCAACGCCTACAACAACCGCCAGTCCCCCTGCCGCAACAACGTCTGCATGCAGCAGATCACCGTCGACCAGGTGTTCGCCGCCGCGTGCGAGAGTTACCGCAAGCGTCTGCCCGCGACCGGAGCCGTTCCGGTCCTGCCGCCACGATGAGCACGGGCGCGCCACCTCCCGCCTCCCCGTACGCCGCGACCCGCGAGCGTTGGGGACGCTGGCTGGAACGCCCCGGGCGCGAAACGGCCGTGGTGACGGCGTTTTTTCTCCTGCTGACCCTGGCGTCGCTCGCGTCGGTCCTCTTCGGAGATAGCAATGAAA
>CALMVM010000465.1 GCA_937873255.1 uncultured Verrucomicrobiota bacterium
CCTCCGGGTCACTGGCCGCCGTGTCCACGCGGCCGGCGGCCTCGTCCAGTTCCGGGTGGTCCGGCGAGACCACCACGCGCAGCCGCCGGCCGCGCGAGCGCAGGTGGTCGATGATCTTGCAGCGCGTCAGATGCACCGCCCAGTTGAACACGCTGCCGCGCGACGCGTCGAACGCCGCCGCGCGCCGCCAGATCGTCACGAACGACTCCTGGAGGATGTCCTCCGCGTCCCCGGGCTCGCCGACCATCCGCAGGCACAACCCGTAGAGCGGACCGCTGAGCCGGTCGTACAGCGTCGCGAACGCCGCCGGGTCGCCCCCCACGCAGGCCGCGAGCAGGCGACGGTCCTCGTCCGGCCGGGAAGGGTCGTCGTTCATGGGAGAGGGCGCGGCGCGGCGACGGAAGACCCGTCGTCGGGTGGGAAACCCGCAAAGGGGTCGCCGGCCGTGCGGCGGGAACGCACGCGCGGCCGGGGGCCATCCAACAGGCAGGTATCGACGGGCAAGCATAAAGCGGCCGGACGGGAACGACAGAAAATGCTTTCACCTCCGGCGTTTTACCCCCATGCCAAATCACCCGAACCATCCGGAAGAAAGACGGCGGCGGATGCAGCGGCATCCGCAAAAGCACGATTTTACAAAGTTTATTGCGAACCATGCATCCGCCGGCGTCTCGGGAGCGGATTCTGTGAGACCATGAACCCGTCTCTACCAACTCCAGAACTCGCCACTTCCCACGGCCGCCGTGATTTCCTGCGTAAATCGGGCCTCGCCGCCTTCACCGCCGCGATGGCCCCGCTAGCGCTCAGCGGCGTCGGCTCCATCTTCGGCGCGACTCGCGCCGATGCCGCCGGCAAAAGAAAGGCGTCGATCCTCTCCGACACGGACATCCTCAATTTCGCGCTGAACCTCGAATACCTCGAGGGCGAGTATTACACGAAGGCGGTGTACGGCACGGGCTTGGCGGCGAACGGCGTCACCGTCTCCGGTGCGGGCACGGCCGGCACCACGACCTACCCTGCCACTGCCAAGGTGACGTTCTCCGACCCGCGCATCCTGGGTTATGCGACGGAAATCGCGCTCGACGAGATCGCCCACATCAAGTTCCTGCAATCGGCTCTGGGCAACGCGGCCATCGCCAAGCCGGCCATCGACCTGGCCGGAGCGTTCAACGCCAGCGCGCAGGCGGCGGGCATCTCCAACACGTTTGACCCGTACGCGAGCGACGCGGCCTTCCTGCTCGGCGGCCTGACGCTGACCGACGTGGGCATGACCGCCTACATCGGAGCGGCCGCCTTCATCAACAGCAAGTCGGTCCTGGCTTCCGCCGCCGGCATCCTGGCCACCGAGAGCTACCACGCCGCGACGCTGCGGACGAACCTCTACCGCATCAACTACTCCGACTCCACGCAGTTCTACGGCCAGGCGCTCAACAAGATCTCCGATCTGCGCGACTCGCTCGACGGACCGCGCGACCTCGACCAGGGCATGACCAACGCCGATGGAACCTCCAACATCCTGGTGGCTGACGCCAGCACCATCGCCTTCCCGCGTCTGCCCGGCCAAGTGCTCAACATCGTCTACAGCAAGATCGGCGCGACCTCCGGTGGGTTCTTCCCCAACGGCGTCAATGGTGGCCTCACCGCTGGCAACCCCAACCCCTAATCCGCCAACCTCACCTTTTTCCAAGGAAACAAAACTTACTATGAACCTTGCTTCTCCTACTCCCGATCTGATGGCCCGTCTACGCAACCGCGTCAGCCGTCGCCGCTTCCTGCGTCAGAGCGCCATCGCCAGTGCCGTCGCGGTTGCCGCGCCGGTTGCCGGGACGATGCTTGCTCCCTCGACGGCCAGCGCCGCCGTCACGGACCTCGACATCCTCAACTTCGCGCTGAATCTCGAGTACCTCGAAGGCGAATTCTACGCCAACGGCTTCTTCGGCCGCGGCTTTGATTCGCTGGGCATTGCCGTGACCGGCACGGGCAACGCGGGCACCACCACGGTCAAGGCAAACCCGCAGGTGAACTTCACCAGCGCGATCATCCGCAACTACTTCGCGGAGATTGCCAATGACGAAATCGCCCACGTTCGCTACCTGCGTTCGGTGCTGGGTAACAACGCCATCGCTCGGCCGCCGCAGGATTTGCTGAACTCGTTCAACACGCTGGCGGTAGCGGCGGGTCTGGGCACCAGCTTCGACCCGTACGCGAGCCAGGAAAACTTCCTGCTCGGCGCGTTCATCTTCGAGGACGTGGGCGTGACGGCTTACAGCGGCGCGGCCCCGCTCATCAGCAACCCGGATTACATCCCGCCGGCGGCGGGCATCCTGGCGGCGGAAGCGATCCACGCGGGGATGATCCGCCAGACGCTCTATCGGTTGAACTACACCGACTCGACCCAGGCGCTGGCGCTGGCGGTCAACAAGATCTCCGACCTGCGCGACTCGCTCGACGGCACGGCTGATCTCGACCAGGGCATCACCGCTCCGGACGGCACGGCGAACATCGTGCCCACCGACGCCAACGGCATCTGCTTCGCGCGGACGACCCGGCAGGTGTTGAACATCGTCTATGGCGGCGTCAATGCGACCAAAGGCCTGTTCTTCCCGCAGGGTGTGAACGGCAACATCAACTCGTAACGCCAGAACAACGGATCGTCCCCCCGGGCGTTCCTCGAAAATCAGTGAACCGCCACGGTGCCAATGGTCACCGTGGCGGTTCTTTTTTGGGTGGATGGCATTCGGAAAATGCTCCCCACCGCCGGAGATTTACAACGGCGGCAAATTTCCCTAGCGTTGCTGCGCATGTTTACCCGGCGGGCATTCCTGACCACCCTCGGACTGGCGGCGGCCGGCACGGCGACCGGAGCGCGCGCACGCCCGGCGGCCGACGCGACGCCGGAGGTCATTAGCCAGAAGACCTTCGGGGACATGGCGTGCGGGCCGTGCGCGCTGGCCAACGCGCTCGTCCACGGCGACGCCGATTGCCGACGGGCTTTTGCCCGTCTGGAGGGGTACGACGCGCTGGAGCGGGTGGGGACGATCATCCAGCGGTTCGGCACCAAGCCGTCCGAGACCTACCACGGACGGCGGGCGCGTTATGAAAAAACCGGCGGCCTGACGAGCGAGGACATGCCGTTTTTCGCCAACGACCTTCTGAGCGCGCTGGACCTGGCGGCGGTCGAGGGCCGCTGGCTCAACGTCAACGCGGGCGAGAGCGGCCGGGCGCATTTGCGGCGGATTCACGGGTTATTCTCCGACGCGCTGGCGGCCGGGATGCCAGCGGTGGTGGAGGTGCGTTCGTTCGGGGCCAACACCGCCGCGGAGGGTGGGGCGGTGTGGAACGGACTACAGGGCCACTGGATGCCGGTGGTCGGACTGGAGCCCGCCACGCTGCCGGAAGTCGCCACCGGTTACGTGTGCAGGTTCGCCAATTCGGCGACGGGGACGGTGATCCAGGGGTATGCCTACGCGGAACTGTACCGGCCGTTCACGGCGACGCACGGGTTCAAGTTGAAGGAGGACGGCACGCAGAAATGGGAGTGGATCACGGGTTATCCGTACATCCTGCTCCAGGCTCCCGAACTCGGGCTCGACACCCAGAAGCGTCCCTGGCACGAGCGCACGTACATGTCGCTCAGCTACGCCGTCAGCCGGGCGGCGGGCCGTCCGTGAGGCGGCCGGGCGTTGCGAAACAACGCTCGGCCTCTGGACAGGCGCGCCCTTCACGGACAACCTCTCTGCCGTTCCGCGTTTCGCATTTCGCTGATGCCCGACACATTCTCTACCGCCGGCCCGCAGGAAACCGCCGCGCTCGGCCGCCGGTTCGCCGCCGACGCGCGGCCGGGCGACGTGTGGGCGCTGGCCGGCGATCTCGGCGCGGGCAAGACGCATTTCGTGCAGGGAATCGCCGATGGCCTCGGCGCGGCGGGGCCGGTCACGAGCCCGACGTTCACCCTCGTCCACGAATACCACGGCGGGCGACTGCCGGTATTTCACTTTGACTTCTACCGCCTGGAAAGCGCGTCCGAGGTGTTGGCGCTCGGGTGGGAGGAATACATCGACGAAGGGGGCGGGTTGACGCTCGTCGAATGGGCCGACAAATTTCCCGCGATCCTGCCGCCGGGAACGCGCTGGTGGCGGTTCGAGATCGGCGGAGGCGACGTGCGGCGGATCGTGGCAGATTGACACGCCATCATGTTTCTCCTGGCTCTGGATTGCTCGACATCCCTCGGCACCGTGGCGCTTGCGCAAGGCGAGGACATGGAAAATTATCGTATTATCCGCCGCATGGAGTTTGCGGCCGGACGCGGCCACGGCGGGACGTTCTTCACGGCGTTGGGGCAAGCGATGGACGAGGTCCGGACGGCGGCTGAACCGTTGGAAGCCATCCTCGTCGGCCTGGGGCCGGGTTCGTATTCGGGAGTGCGTCAGGCCATCGCCGCGAGCGTGGGATTGGCGACCGCCACCGGCGCGCGGTTGAGAGGCGTGCCCTCGGCGGTGGGCGTGCGGCACCCGAATCGCTTTTACCAGACGGTCGGCGACGCGCGGCGCGGGTCGTATTATTACACGGCCGTGCGGGATGGAGTTTGTGTCGCCGGCCCGGAACTGCTCCCCGACGCCGCCTCGCTTCAGGCCCGCCTCGCGGAGCGCCACGACTGGCCGGTGCGGGTGATGGAAACCGCTTTGCCCGGTGGCTTGCTGGCCGACGCCACGCTCACCCGGGTGGAAGCCGGCAATTTGCTGGCCGCACCGCGCGAGACCCATTGGTTGCCGCCCCTGGAGCCGATCTACCTGCGACCGGTCAGCATCACCCTGCCAAAAACCGTCCCGTGAGCCGCGCCCGTCCCGAACCGCGCACCCGCTGTTGGGCCGAGATCGACCTGGGGGCGATCCGGCACAACGCCCGCGTCGTGCGCGCGCGCGTCGGCCGGCGCGCGACGATCCTCGCCGTGGTCAAGGCCGACGCCTACGGGCACGGCATGGGACCGGTCGCGCGTATGCTGCACCGCCGGGGTACGGTGCGCGATTTCGCTGTCGCCAACGTCGCCGAGGCCCTCCGCCTGCGCGAACACCTGCCGGTCGCGCCCATCACGGTCCTCTCGACCGCCCTGCCCGACGAACGCCCCGAGATCGTCCGCCAGAATTTCCGCCCGTGGGTGTCGAGCCTCGCGGAGGCGCGGGATTACGCGCGGCTCTCCCTGCGCCTGCGCGACAACAACAACGGCGGCAACCGCTTCGGCATCGTGCTGGCCGTGGACACCGGGATGGGCCGCGAAGGCGTGCTGCCCGAACAATTGCCCGGCCTGCGGCGGATGATCGCCCGGCAATTGGGAATCCTCGTGGAGGGGGTCGTCACGCACCTGCCGTCAGCGGACGAGGATGCGGCGTTCACGAACACGCAGCTCGCCGGGTTCGACGAACTATTGGAGAACGGCACGCCCGCCGCCGCCCGCCACGCGCACAACAGCGCCGGCCTGCTCGGCTTCGGGCTCGGCGCGCATTGCAACGTCGTCCGGCCCGGGCTGATGCTCTACGGCGTGTCGCCGCTGCCCGCGCAACAATCCCTCCTGCGCCCCGCGTTGACGCTCAAGACCCGCGTGACGCTCGTGCGCGAATTGCCCGCCGGCCACGGGGTCAGCTACGGGCGCACGTTCATCACGCCCCGGCCGATGCGCGTCGGCACGCTGGCGGCCGGTTACGCCGACGGCTATCCACGGCACCTTTCCAACGCGGGCGCGGACGTCCTCGTGCGCGGCCGGCGCTGCCCGTTGCTCGGCCGCGTGACGATGGATCAGGTCATGATCGACCTGAGCGCCTTGCCCACCGTCGAGGCGGGCGAGGAGGTCGTGCTCCTCGGCCGGCAGGACGCACAGGAGATTCCTGCCGCCGAACTCGCCGCCAAGGCCGGCACGATCCCTTGGGAAATCTTCACCGGCCTGAGCGCGCGCGTCGGGCGGTATCACTTCGGCGGCTGAACGGCCGCCTCGATCTCCCCGGGCGTGAACGCAATGTTCGCCGCCGGCCCGGCGTCCCCGACGATCTTGCGCGCGATCAGGCGGGTCATCGGTTGCAGGATGCTGAAATGGGTCATCCCATCGACGGCATGAAAACGCAGGGCGTCCGGGTGCGGCATTTTTTCCAGCGCCCGCAGTGCGGCGATGTTCCCCGGCGCTTCCGTCCCCTCGAACACGAACGTCGGCACCATGATCCCCGCCATCCAGCGGAACGGCGCGCGCAGTTCGGTTTCCTTCGCCACCGACAAATCGTAGGTCAGTTGCCCCACCCCGTACCCCCGGGGACCGAACACGGGGCCGAAGGCGAACACCGCCCGGAACGGTCCGCCGATCTCCGCGACCAGCAGCGCGAGGGTCCCGCCGGTGCTGTGCCCGCCGAGGTAAATGCGCGCGGGATCGATGCCGGGTTGTCTGGCGAGCCAGGCCCGCGCAGCCAGCACATCGTCCACCTCGCCGAAGAAACTTTCCAGGTGCCCGGGGTTGTCGTTGCCGCCGCGCAGGGACGGGTACATCATCACGATCCCGGCCTCGCGGAACGCCGTGGCCGACTGGTCGTTGTCCGCCGGGCCGGGCGTCCACGCGAGCGCGCTGACGCCGTTGCTGAACCCGCCCGTCAGCCAGAGGATCGCCGGGTGCTTCTTGCCGTCGGCCGGCGGCACGCCGACGTACGCGGCCAAGTCCCCGGCCGGCGAGGGATAATGCACCAGATTGAACACCCCCGCCGGCGGCTCGGGGGCCGGGTGGCCGCCGTTTTCCTGCACGACCAGATGCGTCGTGAACCCGCGCCGCGCCTCGGCCAGCGGTGTCTGCGCGCGCAGCGGCGCGACGCCCGCCAACACCCCGAGCGCCGCCGCCAGCCAGATCGGTCCGCGAACCGGAAACATGATCGGGGACAGTCGCGGCACGCCCGGCCGCTGGCAACTCGCAACTTGCCACCCGCCGTTTCTTCCCGGAAGCTACCTCGGTCCGGCCTCCCCGATGTTCCAGATCATCTTCAACGAACTCAGTGCCGCCGAGTTGTCCGGGTTGCCCAAGGGCCTCCAACTCACGCTGTTGAGCGAATTCCAGATCCTGCCCGAGGATCTCGACCGGCTCGCGGACGGCAACGCGCGCTTCGGGCGCATCGAGCGCGACGGCAAGAGACTCTTCCGCTACCGCGCGAGCGACTACCGCATTTATTTCGAGCCCTGCCCGCAGGGCGTCACGATCCACCGCATCCTGCACAAGAACACGCTTTCCGACTTCCTTTTTCGCAGCAAGCTGCCGCTGGCCGAGGACGACCAGCTCGGCCGCGCGAAGGCATTCTGGAAACGCATCGACGAGGGGGCCAACGCCCGCCAAACCCCTTGAAAGCGCCCGCCGCCCCCGAGTCCGACCGACGGTTTGCCTGGCTGCGGCGCGTGCCCGTGGCGGGGTGGGTGATCGCCGCCGTGGCGCTGGGGCACGGGTTGTTTTTCTGGCTGGTGGAGGACGCGCATTTCACGCCCAAGGTCGGCCCCTACAGCCCGCCGCCGCCGGCGGCGAACTTCGGCGCGCGCCGGACGACGAGCGTCGATCCGCAGACCGGCGAGACTAGGACGGAAACGCTCTTTGTCGTCAGCACCGAATTGGCCTCGCCGGCGCCCGCGAAAACGGAGGCGAAACCGTAGACAGATGCCGCTCGGATAGTGCCATCCACCTTTTCGCGCACGGCCAGCGCACCGCCGCACGGCGATTCCTGCTTGGCGGAATCGCCAATCCAAAGAAAACCATCTCGTTGTTCAACTACTACCGTTCCATGCACCTCGATCTTTCTCTCGCCTCGCTGTCCCCGATCCTCGCCATCGGCACGCTTTCGCATAACTGGTTCATGACCATTATCATCGGCTTCGTCGTCGGTTTCCTCGCCAAGCTGATCAC
>CALMVM010000466.1 GCA_937873255.1 uncultured Verrucomicrobiota bacterium
GCGCTATCCGACCGCACCGGCCCGTGCAAACGTTCCCACCGTTCGGTCATTCGTCATTCGTCTTTGGTCATTCGTCATTCGTCATTCCCCCATGCTCACCAAACGCGTCATCCCCTGCCTCGACGTGACCGGCGGCCGGGTCGTCAAGGGCACGAAGTTCCTTGCC
The DNA here is from genome assembly GCA_937873255.1 of uncultured Verrucomicrobiota bacterium. Lineage (GTDB taxonomy): Bacteria > Verrucomicrobiota > Verrucomicrobiia > Chthoniobacterales > SZAS-18 > CAHJWO01. The sequence continues at coordinate 167 of CALMVM010000466.1, forward strand.
CTGCGCGACGCCGGCGATCCCGTCGAATGCGCCCTCGCCTACAACGACCAAGGGGCCGACGAACTTGTTTTCCTCGACATCACCGCTTCCTCCGACGGCCGGCGCACGATGCTCGACGTGGTTTCCCGCACCGCCGACCAGTGTTTCATGCCCCTGACCGGGGGCGGCGGCGTGCGCACGGCCGACGACGTGCGCAACCTGCTCATCGCCGGCGCGGACAAGGTGAGCGTCAACACCGCCGCGCTCGCCCGGCCCGGGCTCATCGACGAAGGGGCGCGCGGCTTCGGCTCGCAATGCATCGTCCTCGCCGTCGACGCCAAGCGTGAACCCGCCCCCGCGCCGGACGGTTCGCCGCGCTGGTCGGTCTACACCCACGGCGGACGCCGGCCGACCGGCCGCGACGTGCTCGATTGGGTCCGCGAAGCCGCCGACCGGGGCGCGGGTGAAATCCTCCTTACCAGCATGGACGCCGACGGCACCAAGGCCGGTTACGACATCGAATTGACCGCCGCCGTCAGCGCGGCGGTGGGCGTGCCGGTCATCGCCTCGCGCGGACGCGGTGCTGGCGGCGGGCATCTTCCACTTCGGCGAACACGATGTCGCCAGCGTGAAAGCCTTCCTCGCCGCGCGCGGCATCCCCGTGCGTCCGGTGGAAAAAGAAACGGGCCGACCCACGACCTGATCGGTCGCCGGACGGCCCGGATCGAAGGAACCTGATTTCCGGAAGATCACTCCTCCGCGTCAGGCCGCCCGCTCAATAATAATACCGGTGGTGGTGACGGTAATGATAATGGCGGTGGTGGCGGTAGTAATGATGGTGGTGGTGGCGACGGTTCACGAGGACGACCGTCTCGTTAACGTGTACGACCGCCGGAGCAGTCTCCACGGTCTCCACGGCGGCACTCGCTCCGGTGGGAGCAAACCCGACCAAACCGACTGCCGCGACGCAGAGGGACAGGAAAAGTTTCATGGAATGGGGAATGGCTTTGGTGATGATTCAAAACACCGCGTTCACAACGCGACACGCGGGCTTACGCGTGGTGATGGTGGTGATGGTGGTGGTGATGACGGTGGTGGCGCGCGAAGCGGTTGTTGTCCCGCGCTTGGGCGGAGGTGGCACCGAAGCTCGCGAAACCGACGGCAAGCAGGCAAAGGGCAAGTAGGGTTTTCATAGTGTGTGTCTTACACAGGCACTTCGTGGCCTGTTGTTGGGTCGGACGCCCGAAGGCGCATGATCATTCAAACTTTTCTCGGGCGGCGCGTTCTCACACCAGCGGCACCGCCCGTCGTCGTCGGCCGATGAAACGCGCGGTTTCCCCGTAACCCGCCGCGCGCACGGCATCGGCGGCTTTGGCGAAATCCTGACCCACCTCCTGCGGCGCGTGGGCGGCGGAATTGATCACCACCGCCACGCCCGCCTCGCGCGCCATCTTCAGGAAATCGGCGGCGGGATAGAGTTCGTCCACCGGCTTGCGCAAGCCGGCGGTGCTGACTTCCATCGCCACGTCGCGCGCGGCGGCGGCGGCGATGGCGGGTTCGTAATAACGCCGCAGGTCGCCCGGCGGCCGGTGGCCGAATTTTTTCACGAGGTCCGGGTGCGCCACGAAATCGAACAGTCCGCTGGCGACGCAACGCTCGTATGCGTGCCAATAGGCGGTCCAGATTTCCTCGGTCGCGGTGCCCGAAGCGGTGAATTTGCCGATCCACTGCGGGTCGTCCACGGCCCAGCCGGGCGCGATGTAGTGCACGCTGCCGATCAGGTAATCCCACGAAGCGAGGCCGGCGAGTTCCTCGATCCAGCCCTCGTGGCCGGCGAGGTAGTCGCATTCCAGTCCGAGACGCACGGGGAAGGGCGCGGATTTTTCGCGGGCTTCGAGGATCATCTCGACGTAGCGCGGCAGGTCGTCGCGGTGCATGCGCCAATCGTCGAACGGTCCGACACCCGGCATCGGGCAATGGTCGGAGAAGCCGATTTCGTCGAGTCCGCGCGCGCGGGCGACGGCGACGTATTCGAGCGGCTCGCCGCCGGCGTGGCGGCAGAGCGGGGTATGGACGTGGTAGTCGGCGAGCATCACTGGAAGGGCATCATGCCAGAACTTGCCTGCATCCGCCATTCTGTAACTTGTCAGCCAGTCTATACCGCCCGACAATCGCCGGGTCCCTGCTTCCATGTCACCCCCGTCACTCCCAAAAACCCGCAGTTGGTGGCGACGCCATTGGCCGTGGTTACTCCCTGCGGCGTGCGTGGTCCCTTTTCTCCTCTATGCGTTGATGTTCGGTGGCATCATGCTGATCACGCAAGCCGTTTTCAGATCGAGCGATGTCTACAAGACCGCCGTTCAGAAAGCCGAGGCGAACGAGCAGATCAAAAGCCTTCTGGGAACGCCAATGAGTGCATCCAGGTTTGTCACCGGCTCGATGCACACGATACAGCATGGCGAAGAAGCACAGCTTGAATTCAAAATCCTGGGGCCCAAAACAGCGGCAGTGGTTTTTGTGGAGGCGACCAAGTCAGGAGGGGTTTGGACCTATTCCGTTATGAGGGTATACGTGGTGAGCACCGGACAAGTGATCGACCTGCGGGAGTCGATTCAGTGATAAACTCAGATTGCCGACCGAAATGAAGTTCATCGACACCGTTTACGAAAAACTCTCGCGCCACCCCAAGCGCATCGTCTTCCCCGAGGGGGCCGACCCGCGCACGCAGCACGCCGCGTTCGAGTTCGCCGCGCGCAAGCTCGGCGCGCCCATCCTGCTCGGGCACCGCGATACGGTCGAGAGCGTCGCCAAGGGCGAGGGCATCAACCTCTCCAAACACAAAATCGCCATCATCGACCCCGCCAACTCGGTCGAACTGCCCACCTTTTGCGAACGCCTCGAAAAACTCGACCGTTACAAAAAACTCGGCGTCGCCGACTCGCGCCAGGTCATGGTCAACCCGAACTACTTCGCGGCCATGATGATCCAGTACGGCCTCGCCGACGGACTGGTCGGCGGCGCGGGGGAATATTCCAGCGGCCTGCTGCGTCCGCTCCTGCAACTGCTCAAGCCGCTGCCGGAAGTCCGCACGGTCTTCGGCTGCATGGTCATGGAACTGCCCGACCGCGCGGTGGGCAACGACGGCGTGTTGTTTTTCGCCGACGGCGCGGTGATCCCCGAGCCCACCGTCGAGCAACTCGCCACCATCGCCATGCACACGGCCGAGCTTTATTGCCGGCTGTGCGGCAACCGCGCGCGCGTGGCGATGCTGAGTTTTTCCACCAAGGGCAGCTCCACCTCGCCCGCCGCGCAAAAGATGTCCGCCGCCGCCACCCTCGCCCGCCAGAAGGCCGAGGCCCGCAATTTGGCAGGCACGCCCGACTCGCCGTGCGAGGAATTCGAGATCGACGGCGAACTCCAGGCCGACACCGCCATCGACCCGCTGCTCGCCGCGCGCAAGGCCCCCGGCAGCCAGGTCGCCGGTCAGGCCAACGTGCTCATTTTCCCCGACCTCAACAGCGGCAACATCTCCACCAAGCTCGTGCAGGGGCTCGCCAACACGCGTTCGTACGGCCAGATCCTGCTCGGGCTTTCCAAACCCGCCGCCGACATGTC
>CALMVM010000467.1 GCA_937873255.1 uncultured Verrucomicrobiota bacterium
GGATTTCGACGGTCTGGGGGGCGTCGGATATTTCCGTCGGTGCCTGGTAGTCGGGGATGGTGAGCGCATAGCCGCAGTGAGAACAGGGCACCGAGAGGCCAGCGCCGTCGCGGTCCACGACGAGTTCGCCCTGGCAATTCGGGCAGTTAAACAGGATGTCGCGCTCGCTGATCACTACGGGAGATTTACCGGTCGTGCTGGCATCGGAGGCTACGGTGTCCGTATCGACGTTCGCCATAGATGGATCGAACAAAGAATAATCGCTCCGCGCGGGATTGGGAATCTGAAAAAGCGGCAGCGTTGATTGCGGGGCGTCATATCGATGGCCGAGGTCCAGGCGGTTTGTCACAACTACGTGTGACAATCACGTGCCCGAGTTGGGACATTATGGCGCATGGTACATCGGCGTGAAAGGAGCAGGTTCGTATAAAATACTGCAATTTAAACTGTTATGGAAGTAGGCTTATTTCGGAACGCGTTCTGCTGATAGGTGCAGCGAACCCCAATTCACTACTTTATGGCAAAGATTTTAGGAATCGACCTCGGCACGACTAACTCCTGTATGGCCGTGATGGAAAACGGCGAGCCGGTGGTCCTCGAAAACTCGGAAGGCGCTCGCACGACGCCTTCCATCGTCGCTTTCACGAAGAACGGTGAGCGCCTCGTCGGCCAGGCGGCCAAGCGCCAGGCCGTTACCAACCCGGCCAACACGGTCTACTCGATCAAACGCTTCATGGGACGCAAGTTCGATGAGGTCAAAGAGGAAGAGCAGCGTGTCCCGTACGCGACCGGCCGCGCCAGCAATGGCGATGTGGCGGTGGAAATCACCATCAACGGCGAGAAGAAATCTTATTCGCCGCCGGAGATTTCCGCGATGATCCTCGCCAAACTCAAGGCGGACGCCGAAGCCAAGCTCGGCGAGAAAATCACGCAAGCCGTCATCACGGTTCCGGCGTATTTCAACGACTCCCAGCGTAATGCCACCAAGGACGCCGGCAAGATTGCCGGGTTGGAGGTCCTGCGCATCATCAACGAGCCCACGGCAGCCTCGCTTGCCTACGGTCTCGACAAGAAGAAGGACGAGAAGATCGCCGTGTACGACCTCGGTGGCGGCACGTTCGACATCAGCGTGCTCGACATCGGCGACGGTGTGTTCGAGGTCCGCGCGACCAACGGTGACACGCACTTGGGCGGCGATGACTGGGACAACAAGATCATCGACTGGATCATCAAGGAGTTCAAAACGGACACCAGCATCGACCTGAGCAAGCAGGTGGACGCCATTCAGCGCATCAAGGAGGAAGCCGAGAAAGCCAAAATCGCTCTGTCGTCCTCGCAGAACTACGAGATTAACCTGCCGTTCATCACAGCGGACCAGACCGGACCGAAGCACATTCAGAAGACGCTCACCCGCGCAAAGCTGGAACAGCTCACGGACGATTTGTTTGCCCGGACTGTCAAGCCGGTGAAGGATTGTTTGCGTGACTCTGAGGTCAGTGTCGACAAGATCGATGAACTCGTGCTCGTCGGCGGCATGACCCGGATGCCGAAAGTCATTGAAACGGCGCGCAGCATCGTGAACAAAGAGCCTCACAAGGGCGTGAACCCCGACGAGGTCGTCGCCATCGGCGCGGCCATCCAGGGCGGCGTGCTCAAGGGCGACGTGAAGGACGTGCTCCTGCTCGACGTGTCTCCGCTGACGCTGGCCATCGAAACGGCCGGCGGCGTGGCGACTCCGATGATCCCGCGCAACACGACGGTGCCCACGCGCAAGTCACAGATTTTTTCGACCTACAGCGACAACCAGCCTGGGGTGGAGATCAAGGTGCTTCAGGGCGAGCGCCCGCTCTCTCGGGACATCAAGAATCTCGGGACCTTCCACCTCGTCGGCATCCCGCCGTCGCCGCGCGGTACTCCGCAGATCGAGGTCACCTTCGACATCGACGCGAACGGCATCCTTAACGTCTCGGCCAAGGACCTCGGCACCGGCAAGGAGCAGAAAATCTCCATCACCGGCTCCAGCGGTCTGACCAAGGACGAGATCGAGCGCATGCGCAAGGAAGCCGAAGCGCACGCCGACGAGGACAACAAGGCCAAGGAGTCCATCGAAACCCGCAACCAGGCCGACAACCTCGCCTACCAGTGCGAGAAGCAGTTGAAAGACCTCGGCGACAAGCTGCCCGCCGACAAGAAGTCCGGCATCGAGGAAGCCATCGCGGGCGTCCGCAAGGCGCTCGAAGGCACCGACACCGACGCGATCAAAACCGCGAAGGAAACGCTCGAAAACCGCTTCCAGGAAGTCAGCGCCGAACTCTACAAGCAGGCGGCGGCCTCGGCTCAATCCCAGCCGGGCGCGGCAGAGGAAACCGGCGGCCCGTCCACCGGCGGCGTGGCCCCGAAGCCGGAAGGCGACGTGGTCGACGCGGAGTTCGAGATGGTTGACGAGGACAAAAAGCAGAAGTAGGGATTCGGCCCCTCGTTATTCCTGACCCCTTCCAAGGTCAATTCTTTCGCCCGGCTGTAATGCACGGCGGAGGGTCCGAGACGATCCTCCGTCCAGCGTTGCCGCCGGGCAAAACACCCCAACAACCAGCAGAAAACACCACAAGTATGGCTATCAAAATGCAACCTCTCGCGGACCGGGTTCTCGTGCACCCCCTCGAGGAGAAAGAACAAAAAAAGGGTGGGATCATCATTCCCGACACCGCCAAAGAGAAGCCCCAAGAGGGCGAAGTCGTCGCGCTCGGTACGGGCAAGACCGACGAGAAGGGCGAGAAGATCGCCTTCACCGTCAAGACTGGCGACCGCGTGCTCATCAGCAAATACGGCGGCACCGAGGTCAAGATCGACGGCGAGTCCTACCTCATCATGCGCGAGGACGACATCCTCGGCATCCTGGGCTGATTGCCCCCAACTTTCACAGTAAATCTAACTAACTACCCAACAGACCATTATGGCTGCTAAACAACTGCAATTTGACGAAAACGCCCGCCACGCGCTCCTTCGCGGTGTGGAGAAGCTCGCCCGCGCCGTGAAGGCGACCCTTGGGCCGTCGGGCCGCAACGTGATCTTGGACAAAAAGTTCGGCTCACCCACGATCACCAAGGACGGCGTGACCGTCGCCAAAGAGATCGAACTGGAAGACCCCTACGAGAACATGGGCGCTCAGCTCGTGCGTGAGGTCGCCAGCAAGACCAGCGACATCGCCGGCGACGGCACCACGACGGCGACCGTGCTCGCGGAAGCCATCTACAAGGAAGGTCTGCGCAACGTGACGGCGGGTGCGAACCCGACCTCGCTCCAGCGCGGTATCACCAAGGCCGTCGCGGCCATCACCGAAGAACTCGCCCGCATCTCCAAGAAGGTCAGCGACCGCACGGAGATCGCGCAGGTCGCCACGGTTTCGGCCAACTGGGACGTGAACATCGGCGAGATCATCGCCGACGCGATGGACAAGGTCGGCAAGGACGGCACCATCACGGTCGAGGAAGCCAAGTCCATCGAAACCACGCTCGACGTGGTCGAGGGCATGCAGTTCGACAAGGGCTATCTGTCGCCCTACTTCGTGACCAATGCCGAGAGCATGGAAACGATCCTGGACAGCGCTTACGTGCTCATCCACGAGAAGAAGATCAGCTCGCTGAAGGACCTGCTCCCGCTGCTCGAAAAGGTGGCCAAGAGCGGCAAGCCGCTCCTGATCATCGCCGAAGACGTGGAAGGCGAAGCCCTCGCCACGCTTGTCGTCAACAAGCTCCGTGGCACCCTCCAGGTCGCGGCCGTCAAGGCCCCCGGCTTCGGTGACCGCCGCAAGGCCATGATGGAAGACATCGCTGTCCTCACCGGAGGCCGTTGCCTGACCGAAGACCTCGGCATCAAGCTGGAGAACGTCACGCTCGAAGACCTCGGCAAGGCCAAGCGCATCACCATCGACAAGGAAAACACCACCATCGTCGAGGGTGAAGGCACCAACAACAGCATCCAGGGCCGCGTGGCCCAGTTGCGCCGCCAGATTGAGGAAACCACCTCCGATTACGACCGCGAGAAGCTCCAAGAGCGCCTCGCCAAGCTGGCGGGCGGTGTGGCCGTCATCAACGTCGGCGCTGCCACCGAGACCGAGATGAAGGAAAAGAAGGCCCGCGTCGAAGACGCCCTCCACGCGACCCGTGCGGCCGTGGAAGAAGGCATCGTCCCCGGCGGCGGCACGGCCCTCATCCGCGCCCAAAAGGCGCTCGACAGCCTCAAGCTCGAAGGCGACGAGGCAGTTGGTCTCCAGATCATCAAGCGCGCGGTCGAAGCCCCGCTCCGCCAACTCGCCGACAACGCGGGCCAGGAAGGCGCGCTCATCGTGCAGGAAGTCAAGAGCCGCAGCGGCAACGAAGGATACAACGTCGCCACCGGCGAATATGTGGACCTCGTGAAGGCCGGCGTCGTTGACCCGACCAAGGTCACCCGCAGCGCGCTGCAAAACGCGGCGTCCATCTCCGGCCTGCTCCTGACGACCGAAGCGGTCATCACCGAGTTGCCCGAGAAGGAGAAGCCGGCGGCCGGTGGCGGACACCCCGGCGGCGGCATGGGCGGCATGGGCGGCATGGACTACTAAAATCGTCCGGGTTGCAGGGCGCGAAAGCGTCCACCAAGCTGAAAATCATGACAGCCGGCCGGTCTTTCGAGATCGGCCGGCTGTTTGCTTTGGAATCCGGAATTTTCCGCCGCCGCAAAATTCTGGCTTCCTGAAGAGGTTTTTGGTAAGTTATCCTATTCGAGCAATTCTCCCCGTACGTTATGGCTGTTATTAGTGAAAAGGAACTCCCCGCCACCTCGCGTCCCCTCTGGCTGAAGGCAACCAGCGCCATCGAGACGCGCAACTTCGGCTACGCGATTTCCCTGATTCAGGTCATCCTAAAGGAAACCCCGAACTTCCTCGTCGGCCGGCAATGGCTGCGCCGCGCTGAGTTGGCCACCTCCAAGAAAAAGGGTGGGTTCATGAGCGGTCTTTCCGGTGGTTCGATCCAGGCGATGAAATCGCAGGGTTTGATCAAGAAAGACCCGCAGGCCGCCATCCTCGCGGCGGAGGAGATCATGGAGAAAGACCCCCACAACATCGGGGCAAATTCCTTGCTGCGCGACGCGTCGGCGGCGGCGGGAATGATCGAGACGGTCGGGTTCGCGCTGGAAACGATGTGCGAAGCGGAGCCGAAAAACGTCAAGTTCATGCACGAACTCGCCAGGCATTATTCGGCGAGTGACCAGGCGGAAAAGGCCATCGAAATCTACAATCGAATCAGCGCCATCAATCCCGCCGACATCGAGGCGATCAAAGGTGGCAAGGACGCCGCCGCACGCGCTTCGATGCGCTCGGGCGGCTGGGATCAGTTGGGTAAGGAAGGGACGAGCTACCGGGATGTCCTCAAAAATGCCGAGGAGGCCAAATCGCTCGAACAGCAGAGCCGGATCATCAAGAGCGAGGACATGATCGAGCAGCAGCTCGCGGAGAATTTCGCCCTCTACAACGAAAATCCGAACAACCTCGACGTGGTCCGCAAGATCGCCGACCTCTACGAGAAAAACGACGACTTGGACAACGCGGTCTCCTATTACCGTTGGGCCGTGGAATTGACGAAAAGCGGCGATCCCGGATTGGTGCGCAAGGTCAACGACCTGACGATGAAAAACCTCGACCGCATGATCGGCGAGCGCGAACGCTGGCTGCTCGATCACGCTTCGAACGGCGAAGCGGACGACGAAACGCGCGAGACCGCCGCGCGGGTGACGAGTGAACTCGACAACTTCCGTCAGGAAAAAGCCGAGGCCCTGATCCGCACGGCCCGCAGCCGGGTGGAGCGAAACCCGACCGACCTCAATTTCCGCTACGAACTCGGCGAGCAACTCGTCCACGCGAAGCAATACACCGAGGCCATCGCCGAACTCCAGCGTGCGCAGAACAGTCCAAACCTCGGCCAGAAAGCCAAGTACCTCCTCGGCCAATGTTTCGAGGCGAAAAACGTGCTGCCGCTGGCGCTCAAGCAGTACGAGGACGTGCGCTCGAAACTCCAGACCATGGACGACCTGAAGAAGAACGTCACCTACCGCCTCGGACTGGTTTACGAACGATCCGGCGACAAGGAGAAATATCTGGCGTGCATGACCGAGATCTACGAGATCGATTCCGGCTACAAAGACGTGGCCGCCCGCGTTGAGGGCGGTTATTCCATGTGAGCTTCGACGGAGGGACGCCTTTCCGAAATACCGCATCTTCCTCGGACCAGGCGTTTCCCGTACCGCGTCACCCCATGCAGGCGAAGATCATCATCGGATGTATCCTCCAGTTCGGAGTGGCTTGGGCTGCTCATGCGGACCCTCCCGCAATCCTGTTTCGGGCTACGCCGCCTTCGTTGCGTCCGCTGGAATTTTCCGCTGCGATCCCGGCTCGCGGTCTCGCCTCAACGGACGTAGCGTCCCTTGCACCAGGGATTTATACCTGCTCGCCCTACACCATGATTGTGGTGGCTCCCGTGCCAACGGATCAGGGGATCGTCATTCACTCCAACCCGGCGTCGTCGATGCCGATCCTACGGCCGCCACTCGCCGTGGTTCCATCAGGGCGTTAAAGCCGTGTCGGGAGCGTCTGGTCGCGCGTCGGTGAAGGGGTGAGGAAGATCGCCCCGGACCGTCACATTCGACGATGGGCAATGCTCCCCGGTTGCATTGCGCTCCCGGCTGAACTAAGGATGCTGGCCCGTTTGCCCATGCCGTCCGCCGATCCCAATCGTTACGTGGCCTGCCACGATTGCGACGCCCTTTTTACCGCGCCGGAAGTCGGCGAGGGCGAGCGCGTTCTCTGCCCGAGGTGCGGGGCGAACCTGTTCACCCGCCACGTCAATACGCTGCAACGCACCGCCGCTTTCACCCTGGCGGCGGCGACGATGTACGTCGCGGCCAACCTTTTTCCCTTCCTGACGCTCAGCGCGGACTACCGCGAGAGCGACATGCTCCTCATCCAGAGTGTCACCGGTCTCGAAGGCGCCGGCTATCCGCCGCTGGCGAGCGCCGTGGCGATCTTCGTCTTCGTGTCGCCCATCGTAGTCATCGGCGGGCTGCTCTATCTGGTAGTGCCGTTGATGTTTGGCCGCCGGCTGTCCGGCTCGACGCTCCTTTGCCGATTGGTCCAGGAGGCGCGGCAATGGAACATGGTCGAGGTCTACCTGCTCGGCGTGCTCGTCAGCCTGCTAAAACTCGGCAGTCTCGCCACGCTGAAGCTCGGGATCTCGTTCTACGCGTACGTCGGCTTCATCATCTGCCTGACGTGGACGATCACGACGGTCGATTACCGCGAGCTTTGGGACCACCTGGAACGGGCCGAACGTTCATGAACCCTGATTTCGGCATCCCCACCGCCGCCGCTCGCGGGCTTGCGCTCTGCCACTCGTGCAGCCGCGTCGCGCCGCGAAAACTGCGCCACTGCCCGCGCTGCCGTGCGACGCTGCACCTGCGCAAGCCCAATTCGCTCGCGCGCACCTGGGCGCTCATGATCAGCGCGGCCCTGCTCTATCTGCCCGCGAATTTGCTGCCCGTCCTCGATGTCGAGAGCAGCGTCAAGGGCACGCAGAAAAGCACGATCATCAGCGGGGTCATCCAGTTCTGGGAAGACGGCGATTATCCCGTGGCGATCATCATCTTCACCGCGAGCATCCTCATTCCGATCTTGAAGGTCATCGCCCTCGTCTACCTGTGCATCGCGGCGCGGAGCGGCAGCCGGCCGGAGCGCAACACCCGTCTGTATCGGCTGACCGAGTTCATCGGGCGATGGTCGATGGTCGATGTCTTCGTCGTCGCCATCCTCGTGGGCGTGGTCCAGCTTGGCGCGGTGATGTCCATCCGTCCCGGCGCGGGTGCGCTGGCGTTCGCCGGGGTGGTGATCCTGACCATGCTCGCCGCGATGTCCTTCGACCCGCGCCTGATCTGGGACGCGGCCGGCAAGCGCAACGAGCCCTGATCCGTCGATTCCGTCCGTTCCTATGCCCGAACAGCCACCCGCGCCGCCGCCGGCT
>CALMVM010000468.1 GCA_937873255.1 uncultured Verrucomicrobiota bacterium
CGCCGGCCGTGACTTCCGTGTCGTTCGATGTTTCCACGAAACGCGGGTTCAGCTCGGTGATCCGCAGCGGCCTCGCGCCGTTCGTGCCGGGTTGGAACTCGTACTCGGCCACCTCACCCAAGTATGTACTGCGGCCGATGCGCCCGCGCACCGTGTTGCCGACGCCGTCGCCTCTCGCGCCTTCGTGCAAATGCCAGCTTTCGGGCCGGATCGAGAGCAGCACCGACTCGCCGACGTGCAGGTCCCAATCGGGATCGGGCTTGAGCCCTGTGAACTCGCCCAGCTTCGTTTCGACGCGCCAGTTCTCCGACCCTTCCATGGGTTCCACCGCGCGACCTTCGATGAAATTCGTTTCCCCGATGAAATCCGCCACCACGCGCGAATGCGGCTGCCGGTAAATCTCGCGCGGCGTGCCGACCTGCGAGAGATGCCCCTTGTCGAGAATCGCCAACCGATCCGCGATGGATAACGCCTCCTTCTGGTCGTGCGTGACGTAGATCGCCGTCAGGCCGAATTCCTTGCACACGCGCCGGATTTCGCCGCGCATTTGCAGGCGCATCTTGGCGTCGAGATTGGAAAGTGGTTCGTCGAGCAGGAGGCAGCGCGGCCGGATGACCAACGCCCGCGCGAGCGCCACGCGCTGCTGCTGGCCGCCGGAGAGTTCGTTGATCTTGCGGTTCGCCAGCGCCGCCATGCCGACGGACGCCAGCGCCTCGTCCACGCGCTTGACGAGTTCGGCCTTGGGCGTGCGGCGCTCCTCCAGGCCGAACGCGACGTTGCCCGCCACGGTCAGGTGCGGCCACAACGCGTAGGACTGGAACATCATCCCCGTGCCGCGTTTGTGCGGGGGCACGGTACTGACATCCTGATCGTCGAAAAGCACCTGCCCGCTGTCGGGAAAATAAAACCCCGCGATGTGCCGCAGCAGCGTCGTCTTGCCGCAGCCGCTGGGCCCGAGCAGGAAGAACAATTCGCCCGGCTCGATGCGCAGGTTGACGTGATCCAGCACGAGATGGTCGCCGAAGTGTTTGCTGAGGTCGCGGATGGTGACGGCGATCATGGGTTTTTGTCTTACCCGTAGACCGCCGATTTGTCACGGAGTTCAATCTGGCGGGCGCGACGGGTTGCAAGCGGGGGCGCATGGCGGACATTGCACGCGTCCCACCCGCGATGTCTTCCGATCGGCTCCCTCCCGACGAAACGGCCCGCCCCCGCATCGGCCACCGCGCCGACGTGAACTCCACGTTCATCGCCGGCTGCGTGCTCGTGGCGCTGCTTACCTCCCTCGGCGAGAATCACGCGCGGCTCCTGCCGCTGTTCATCAGCGACTGGCCCGCGAATGGACCCGAGGCGTTGACGGAGGTGCGTCACGGGGAGGTCTGGCGGCTGTTCACCCCGGCGTTCCTGCACTTCGGCGTCTACCATCTCATCCTGAACATGATGGCGATGGTCAATCTCGGCGGTCCGCTGGAACGCGTCGAGGGCCCGCGATTTTACCTCGGGTTCACGGCGCTGGTCGCGCTTTGCAGCAACGTCGCGCAGTATTTTTACACCGGCAGCCCGGCATTCGGCGGGATGTCGGGGGTGATCTTCGGGTTTTTCGGCTACCTGTGGCTGCGCGCTTGGGTGGACCGCCGGTACGTCCTGCGGCTCCAGCGGCAGGGGATCATCACGACGCTGATCTGGTTCGCATTTTGTTTCACCGGCTTCCTGCCGATTGCGAACACGGCGCACGCGGTCGGCCTGGGCATCGGCGCGGCGTGGGGAATTCTCAGCGGGCTGGCGGCGCGCCGGCAGGCGTTGCCCGTGCCCGCGCCGATGGCGGGCAGCTAGATTTCAAACGTCGCCACGCCGCGCGCCGGCACGGGCGGTTGCAGGTCGTGGACGAGTTCGCGCGCGAGGCGTTGCGCCTGCCGCCGCAACTCGGGCACGGCGGTGGTTTCGTAGAGCGTGCCGCGACGCGGGCTGCCCAACGTGTAGAACGTGCTCGAATAGTTGCCCGCCATGTTTTCCAATGCGCCGTTCGGAGCGACCTTCAGGCCGAGCAGGAGCGGGTCGGGATGGACGAGGCCGCGCGCGAGCAGGTTGATGATGAGTGGGTCGTCGAGCTTGCGGTAGTTGGACTCCGGCCCGGTACAGTTCACGACGAGATCGACCTCCAGTTCGCGCGTCTCCTGCGCGACGGTGCGGTAAACGACGCGCACGCGGTCGCCGGCGTCAATCGTGCGCATGCCCTCGATCCGGCCGGCGTGGCGGATGACGGTGCCGGCCGTTTCCAGTCGCTCGATTTCCTCCAAAACGTCCGGCGGCACGCGATGCCGGTGCATCTCCCACCACGAGCGCGCATGGCGCAAAAACCGGCGCTTGTTCGTCAGGTCGAGTCCCTGCCAGAGTTCCGGCGTGGCGGCGCGCAACGAATCGAGCACCGGCCGCCAATCGATCCCTTCCCTGCCCGCGCGCCTCACCTCCGCGCGCACGCGTCGAAATAATTCCCTGATCGTGCGCGGACGCTCCGCCCCCGCCGGCAAAAACGCCGGGTACGGCGGCGCGGGCCGGTGCGGCTGCGGCCCCCGGCCATGACGCGAAAGCAGATGGATGTGGTGCGTCTCGCAACCCTCCTCGCGCATGGCGAGGACGAGGTCGTCCGCCGTCAACGCCGTGCCGAGGATGAGCACTTCCCGCGCGCGTCGAACCCGGTCCATGCGTTGCCCGAGCCAGGGTTGTCCGAGATAACATCGGGAACGAAAAATCGCGCGGTCGCGCAACGGCGGGTCACCGGGCGGGAAATTGCCCGGGGCGAGCACGACCTTGCGCGCGCGGAGGCTTTCGTCGGCGTCCAGCCACACGCGCATGCCGCCGGTGCATTCCTGCACGTCCTGCACGTCGGCGACGATTTTTTTGAGCACCGTGCCCGGCGCGACCTCGCTTGCGCGGCGTTCGAGGAGTTCGCTAACGTATTGTCCGAACAATGCACGCGGAATGAACTGATCCTTGCGCGCCGCCCCGACTCCGAACGCCTCGCACAACGCGCGGTGGTGTTCGAGCCAGCGGTAGAAATCGTCGGGGTCATCAACGAACGCGCTCATGCGCGCCGCCGGCACGTTGAGCAGGTGCGAGGGACATCGCGTGCCGTACGCGATGCCGCGTCCGAAGTCGGCGCTTTTGTTGATGAGCACGACCTTCAGTGGTTCGCGCGCGGCGGCGAGGGCGTTAATCGCCACCATGGAACCGCTGAACCCCGCCCCGATGATGGCGAGGTCGTATTCGGGACCGGAAAGGGAATCCATAAAAAGGCAGAAGGTAGAAGGAGAATGCAGAAGTTAGAATTCTGACAGGAAAAGTTCGAGAGGCATTCTTCTTGTTTCCGCCGCTCCTTCTGCCTTCTGCTTTCTGCCTTCTGCCTTCAAGCGGCCCCCTCCGCCAGTTGGCGGTTGAAGCGCCATTCCAGCGCGGTCTTGAGCGCGAGTGTCACGAGGGCGAGCAACGCCAGCATCGACGCCACGGAAAACGCCGCCACCGTATCCTCCTCGTACAGGATCGAGATGTGCAGCGGCAACGTGTTCGTCTGCCCTCGGATGTGGCCGCTGACCACCGACACCGCGCCGAACTCACCCATCGCCCGCGCGTTGCAAAGGACCACGCCGTAGAGCAGGCCCCAGCGCACGTTCGGCAGCGTCACGCGCCAGAAGGTCTGCCAACCGTTCGCCCCGAGTGACACCGCCGCCTGTTCCTCGTCGCTGCCCTGCGCCTGCATGAGCGGGATCAATTCGCGCGCGATGAACGGGAAGGTCACGAAGATCGTCGCCAGCACGATGCCCGGCACGGCGAAGAGGATTTTCACCGGGTGCGCCACCAACCAAGCCACCACCGGGTTGGTCGAGTGCGCGTGCTCGACCAACCACCCGGCGTACCACATGCCGAACCAGCTCTGCGCGCCGAAAAGCAGCACGTAGATCAATCCGCTGACCACCGGCGACACCGCGAAGGGCAGGTCGATCAGCGTGATGAGCAGACTCTTGCCGGGGAAATCGAACTTGGCGACCGCCCAGGAAGCCGCGAGGCCGAAAACGAGATTGAGCGGGACGGCCATCCCGGCGGCGAGCAGCGTCAGGCGAATGGCTGAGCGGGTATCCGCGTCCTGCAACGCCTGTAGATAATAGCTGAATCCCTTGCGGAACGCCTCGGAAAACACCGCGACCAACGGTAGCAGCAGGAAGACGCCGAGGAACAACAGTGCCATCGTCGTAAGCGCGAACGCGCCCCACGGAAACCCATTCCCGGGCAAGCGGCCCGACGCCGCGCGCACGCGGTTCGCCACGGTCGGCGCGGCGGCCGGCAATCTCTGGACGGTGTAAGCCATTTTGGGTCGACTCAGGTCTGCCTAGACCTCGCGGTACGAGGAAGCCCAACGCTGGAGAATGTTAATCATGAGCAGCAACGCAAAGGAGATGATTAACATCGCGGCAGCGATGACGACGGCTCCCGCGTAGTCCGACTGTTCGAGTTTCTTGTAGATCGTCAGCGGGACGATCTCGGTCTTGAACGGCAGGTTGCCCGAGATGAATACCACCGAGCCGAATTCCCCGAACCCGCGCGCGAACGCGAGCGCGAACCCGGTCAGCAGCGCCGGCAAAATCTCCGGCAGCGTCACGCGCCGGAACGTCTGCCACGGCGTCGCCCCGAGGCTCCACGCGGCCTGTTCGTATTGCGCATCGAAATCCTCCAGCACCGGCTGCACCGTGCGCACCACGAACGGCAGGCCGACGAACGTTAACGCGATGGTAATTCCCAACCACGAATACGCGGTCTGCAAATGGATCGGCAGGCTGAACTCGAAGTGAGTCAACGGCACCCGGATCGGCGCGCCCGAGAGTGGTTCGCCCAGCCAACCGTGCGGCGCGTAGATTTGCGTGAGCGCGATGCCCGCCACGGCGGTCGGCAGCGCGAAGGGCAGATCGACCATCGCGTCCACCAATCTCCGGCCCGGAAACCGATACCGCACCAGCACCCACGCCACCAGCAGGCCGAACACCACGTTGATGAACCCTGCCACCAGCGACGAACTCAGGCTGACCTTGAACGCGGCGACCACCTGCGGCCCCGTGATGATCTCGAAGAAGCGCCGCGCCCCGATGTCCCATAACCTCCCGAACGTCGCCACGAGCGGGATCAGCACGATCAGGCTCAGGTACGTCAGCGTGTAACCCAGCGACAGGCCGAAGCCCGGCAAGATCCGCCGCTGCTTCGGACGCCGCCCGGTCCGTTCGATGGCTGGCTGTCCGCCGGGTCCCATGGTGCGCCGTCGGAGAAATTAACTTACTTCGGCTGATAGATCTGGTCGAAGACCCCGCCGTCGTCGAAGTGTTTCGGCTGCGCCTTCGACCAACCACCGAAAACCTCGTCGATAGTAAACAGCGTCAGCTTCGGGAATTTATCCGCGTACTTATCGGCGACTTCCTTCAGGCGCGGCCGATAATAGTTGTGCGCGGCGATCTCCTGGCCTTCGGGGGAATACAGATATTTGACGTACGCCTCCGCCGCCGCGCGGGTGTGGTGCGCGTCCACGACCTTGTCCACGACCGTCACCGGCGGTTCGGCGAGGATGCTGATGCTCGGGTTGACGATCTCAAACTTATCCGCGCCGAATTCCTTCAGGCTCAGGTAAGCCTCGTTCTCCCACGCGATCAGCACGTCGCCGAGGTTGCGCTGGGTAAAGGTCGTCGTCGCCCCGCGCGCGCCGGAATCCAGCACGGGAACGTTCTTGTAAAGCTGCGTGACGAATTCCTTCGCCTTCGCCTCGTCGTCGCCGTTTTTCTTCAGGGCATAGCCCCAGGCCGCAAGGTAGTTCCAACGCGCGCCACCCGAGGTCTTGGGGCTCGGCGTGATGACCTGGATGCCCGGCTTGACGAGGTCGTCCCAGTCCTTGATGCCCTTCGGATTGCCCTTGCGCACGAGGAACACGATGGTCGAGGTGTACGGCGAACTATTATCGGGCAGACGCTTTTGCCAATCGGCCGGCACGAGGTTGCCGTTCTTGTTGAGCGAGTCGATATCCGCCGCGAGCGCGAGCGTGACCACGTCGGCTTCCAGCCCGTCGATCACCGAGCGCGCCTGCTTGCCCGAGCCGCCGTGCGATTGCTTGACCGTCGCGGTCACGCCGGCCGTGTCCTGGTAGTTTTTGATGAACGCCTTGTTGAAATCGACGTAGAGTTCGCGTGTGGGATCGTACGAGACGTTGAGCAGTTCGACACGTTTGCCCTCCGCGTCCTTTTTCTGGCAACCGGCGCTGGCGGCGAGAAGGAACGCGACGAAAACAGAGAAGATTTTTTTCATGGTGGCGAGGGTTGGAGCGACGAACTTTTGGGCCGGGAAAAGCCGAAGTCAACAAAAGTTTACTGGATTAGTAAACTTTAATTTGCACGACAATCCCGACAAAGAAAAAGCCCGCCTTGCGGCGGGCTCTGTTTTTGGATGGTGGTGCGCCATGAATCAGACCGCCGCGAACAAACCGGCGCTGACCTGTCTGACTCCCTTGAGCCGGTAGATGCGCGCGGCAAGATTCTTCTTGGGCTCGGGCGAGTTGAAATGGTAGCCGTCGGCCAGCAGGCCGTCGAGGATGTCGCGGACGTTCATCGCCTGCTTCTTCGACTTGAGCACCTGGACTACCGCCGGGGCCAGCGGACCACTCGGCGAAGTGGAACGTTTGACCCCCTTCAGCGGCGAGCGACGCCCCGCCTTGAGGGCGCGGGCAGCCTTGCTGCGGCCGTCGGGCTTCGCGGGTTTCCTCCCGCGCGCGACGGCCGCGGCGGCGGCGCGGTGGCCGGCGGTGGACTTCTTCGACACTTTGCGGCGGCGCGGAGCGACGGAGATTTCTTCGGTGGGAGTGGAAACGAGTTCCGCGCGCACCTTGTCCAACAAGCTGCTTAACTGGTGACGCAAACCTTCGATCTTTTCCTGGAGCTTTGCCGCACGACGAAGTGAAGTGGTGATAGCCATTTGCGCCGAAGCTAGAATCCGTTCTCGGAATTGCAAGGAATATTAGTTTCTACCTTGCGAATTACATCTACTACATTTCCTGACCCGTTAGAAGGTCAGGAAGTTTTATTATCCATCTACCTCTTTGAGGAGATCGATCCTTCCTTGCTTTGCCGTCCGCCCCACCTGACGCTAGATCATTCCCATGAACCACTCCGCTACCTCGCGCGCCCCCGGAAGGGTCGAATTGCTCGGCAACCACACCGACTATAATGAAGGCGTCGTTCTGTCGGCCGCCATCAACTACGCAGTCACCGCCCGAGGCGAAACGCTCCCGGAGCGGCGCGCGCGGGTGAATTCGGAATTCAGTTCGGAAGCGGTGGACGTGGCCCTCGACGGCCTCGACCTACTCGCGGGCGAGTCGGCGTGGGCGAACTATTCTTTGGGTGTGGCGGTGATGTTGCGCGAGGAAAATTATCAGTTGGGCGGATTTTCCGTCCAACTGGAAAGCAATCTACCCGCCGGCGCGGGGCTGTCGAGTTCGGCCGCGTTGGAAGTCGCCACCGCGCGCTTGTTGATGAAACTATATTCCCTGAAAATCGATCCGTTGCACCTGGCCAAAATCTGCCGCCGCGCCGAGAACGATTTTGTCGGAGTGAAGTGCGGATTGCTCGACCAGGTTTCCTCGATCTTCGGAAAGAAAGGTCAGGCGGTCTACCTCGACTGCCGTTCGGAGGAGATCGACAACATTCCGTTGCCTCCCG
This sequence comes from uncultured Verrucomicrobiota bacterium, assembly GCA_937873255.1. Classification (GTDB taxonomy): domain Bacteria; phylum Verrucomicrobiota; class Verrucomicrobiia; order Chthoniobacterales; family SZAS-18; genus CAHJWO01. The sequence continues at coordinate 7,740 of CALMVM010000468.1, forward strand.
ACACGGCGCTGCTGGTGTTTCATTGCGGCGTCGCGCACCGGCTCGTCGGCGGCGAATACAACGAGCGCCGCGAGCAATGTTTCGCCGCCGCCGCCGCCCTCGGCGTGCCCGCGTTGCGCGATGTCACCGGCGAACAGTTGGAAGCGGCGCGCGGCCGGCTCGACCCGTTGATCTACCGTCGCGCGGCGCACATCGTCGGCGAGAACGAACGCGTGTTCGCCGGGATCGAGGCGTTGCGGCGCGGGGATGGCAAGGCGTTCGGCGAACTGATGTTTATCTCGCACGAGAGTTCGCGCACCAATTTCGAGAACAGCACGCCGGAACTCGACGCGCTGGTGGAAATCGCGCGCGACGAGCCGGGGGTGTACGGTTCGCGGCTGACCGGCGGCGGTTTCGGCGGGGCGACGATTTCGTTGGTGGAACGTTCCCGCGTCGAGGAAGTCGCGCGCGGGATCGATGCGAAGTACACCGCCCGCACGGGCAACCGCGGACGGGCGTACCCGTGCGAGAGCGCGGACGGGGCGGAGTGAAGGCAGAAGTTAGAAGGCAGAGTCGAGTCTGCGAGACATCGCCCGCAGGGTGATAACGCAGAAGTCCGGAGAGCAGAGAAGAATCTGCATTTTGCATTTCCCCGATTTCGCCGAAACTAACCACGAGCGAACATCATGGATCACAACCTGCCCCGCGTGACTGCCCGCCTGCTGACCTCCTATCGGCACGTCGGCGCGATCAAGACCATCGAAGGCAATAAATTGCATTACAAGCGCGAGCACCCCACTAAGATCGACCACTTCTTGCAACGCCTCTTCCAAA
>CALMVM010000469.1 GCA_937873255.1 uncultured Verrucomicrobiota bacterium
AAGCTGAAAGCGTGGGGCGGGCTGTGGATCATCGAAAACGTTCCTGGCGCGCCGCTCTACAATCCCGCTCAACTCTGCGGTTCAGCGTTCGGGCTACTGGTGCAACGCCATCGAATTTTCGAGTCCAACGTGCTGCTCCTGGATACACCGTGCGAACACGGCTGGCAGACTTTCGACAAGCCATCGCTCCACCGGCTCCAAGGTCGCTCTCGCATGGTCGGCTGCTACGGCAACGGTCGCGGAAAGGGCGATGACAAAAAGCTGTGGGCCCAGGCCATGGGCATTGACTGGATGACCCGGAAGGAGATGGCTCAGGCAATCCCACCCGCCTACAGCGAGTTTTTGGGTCGCCAGATTCGGGTCGCACTGGAAAGCGAGGTGCGCCGATGAAACCTGCCCCGGTCATCATCTGCCCTTTCTCGAAATTCGAGGGCACGCAAATCGCCGGCAACACGCCCGACGAGGTAGCCATCAACCTGCGCGACGGCACGCGCATCGCCCAGTTCTGGGGCGCTCGGCGGCGGCGACCATGCCCTGACCTCCGCGCCGCGTTTCGCGGCTACCACCTCAGCGAGCCGGCCAAAACCGCTTGCCGGGAGGTTCAGGAAATTTACGACCGCGTCACCAAAAAATCTCAACCTAAACCGCAGGAGGCACTCGTCGCCGCATGATTACTGAACAACCCGCTTTTCCCCTGACGTGGCCGACCGGCCGCCCTCGCACTCCGCGCTCGCAAGTCAAAGCGTCTGCCTTCGGAAAGCACTCGCTCGCCGATGCCCGCGACGAGGTGTTGCGCGAACTCAACATGCTGCGTGCGACGCGCATCGTGATTTCCAGCAACGTGCCCCTGCGCCGCGACGGGTTGATGTCGGGGAACTCCGCTGCCATCGCCGAGCCTGGCGTCGCTGTGTATTTCCGGCTCAAGGAAAAGGCGATGGTCCTCGCCTGCGACCGCTGGACGAAGGTGGAACACAACCTATGGGCGATTGCCTGCACCATCGGAGCACAGCGCGGCGTGACCCGGTGGGGTGCGGTCGAAATTGAGCAGGCTTTCGCTGGCTACGCCGCCCTGCCGCCGCCGACCTCGGACCCGGATAACTGCTGGACGGTGCTCAGGTTGCCGTTCGGCTCGACGGCGGACGAGATCAACGAGCAGTATCGGAAGCTCGCTCAGGAACGCCACCCCGACCGGGGCGGCACGCCGGAGGTGATGGCTGCGCTCAACAAAGCTCGCGTCGAGGCTCTGAAAGTCGTGGGAGGTCGGCCGTGAGAAAAGGCGACCTCAACAAAGACGAGCTGCGCCGCGTCGGTCGCGCCTACTCCGATCTTGCGGCCATCTACGCCAAGCTCCCGCCGCATAGCCAGCGTGACCGCGTCGAGGAATCGACGGGAGACTTGTTGCTGCGGGCGATGAACAGATGCGCTGAACTCCTACGCTGGCAGGACTTCGGCGGCGTCTGGCAAAAGGTGAAAGGGGACCGTCCATGAGGTACACCTACCTTGGCGACAAACTCACGCGGCCCGATCTGCGTGGCGTCCAGTGTGACCCGGTGCGACGGCCCGACGGCAAGTGCATCGTCGGCAAAAAGCTGGCGACCGCGCTCGTCCAGCTTTCGAGCGCCGAGCGGATCGTCGTGCTACGCCGACGGCTCAGGCTCAACGGAAGGGGGAAGGCGTGAACGTACTTCTCTTTCAACTCGACGGCGGATTGCCGAATATCGCGCTGATGCGTATCGCTGCGCACCATCGCGCGCTCGGCGACGACGTGGAATTGCGCTGGGTGGGACGGCGAAAGTGCGCCGGGCCGACTCGCCAGCTTGGCGACGCGCCCGACCGTGTTTACGCATCCGCCATCTTCGAGCGAACCCGCCCGTTGGTGGACACCCTTCGCCGAGAATTCCCTGAGGTCATCGTCGGCGGCACGGGCGTAGAGGTCGCCCTGCGCCTGGAAGATCACGGCATCACGACGCTGGAACAGGATTACAGCATCTACCCGGCCGAACGCCGGTCCATCGGTTTCAGTCAGCGCGGGTGCCGGCTACGCTGCCCCTTCTGCGTCGTGCCGCGCAAAGAAGGGGCGATGCGCGAGGAACAGACGATCTACTCGATCTGGCGCGGGTCGCCGTACCCGCCGCAAATCCTGCTGCTCGACAACGATTTCTTCGGTCAGCCGAGGTGGAAGGATCGCATCGTCGAACTCCGCAGCGGTGGTTTCGCGGTCTGTTTTTCTCAGGGCATCAACGCGCGGCTTGTCACACCCGAGATCGCTGCCGCCGTCGCGTCGGTGGACTATCGGGACGACTCGTTCCGGGCGCGACGGCTCTACACTGCTTGGGACAACCGGAAGGACGAGGGCCGCCTGTTCGCCGGCTTGGAGATGCTCGTAGCCGCCGGCGTCAAGCCCGACCACCTGATGGTCTACATGCTCGTGGGCTACTGGCCGGGCGAGACGATGGCTGACAACCTCTACCGACGCGACCGCCTGCGGGCATTTGGGGCACGTCCATACCCGATGCCCTACCATCGCACGCGCGAGTTGGTGGGCTTCCAACGCTGGTGCGTGGGTTCATACGACAAGAATATTCCGTGGCAGCGGTGGGAGGCGAACGGCTACCGAGCCGAGGGGATGACGCACGATCTACAACCGGTCTTTTTCTCTGAGGGGGTGGCCGCGTGAGCCGGATCGCCTTCCGTATCAAGATCGAGCCGAAGTCGCTCCAGTTCTCGGCCAGCCGCGAGCGCATCGTCCAGCCTAAAGGCAAGCCGGCGTTCATCCACCACTTCAAGGACCGGGAGGCCGAGGCGCACGAGCGGGCGGTGGCGACCCTCTGCGCACCGCACCGCCCGAGCACGCCGCTGCTCGGACCTATCGGCGTCACCTTCACCTACGTTTTCGAGCGCCCGCAGTATCTCCAGACCGCCAAGGCAGCGCCGGGCCGCATCCCGAAGGATTCCCGGCCGGACCTGACCAACATCACCAAGAGCTTCGAGGACGTGCTGACCCGCGCCGGCTTCTGGAAAGACGACGGCCAGCTTTGCGACAAGCGGGAACTGAAGTTCTACGCCGCGCGTGGCGAGTCGGCGTGCATCGAGGTCGCCATCGAACCCCTCTACCCAGACCTGCACGCGCAGGCGACCCTTTTATGAGCAAGCGATTCACCGAGACGAAAAAGTGGGAGAAAGGCTGGTATCAGGACCTGCCGCCCGTCCTCAAATGCCTGTGGTCCTACCTCTGCGACCACTGCGACGGCGCGGGCGTGTGGGAAGGGAACTGGCGACTGGCGAGCTTCCAGATCGGCGCAGCCGTCGATGCTGACAGCTTGAAAGCGTTCGGTGAGCGGGTCGAAGTGCTGCCCAGCGGAAAGGTCTGGATCGTCGATTATGTCGCCTTCCAGCACTGCGTCCTTTCCTCCAAGTGCCCGCCGCACCGTCCTATTATCAGTCTGCTCGAAAAGCATGGCCTCACTGGTCGGCTTGCTCACCTTTTGCCCGACGACTCCGAAGGGTTAGCAAAGGGTAGCC
>CALMVM010000470.1:0-2655 GCA_937873255.1 uncultured Verrucomicrobiota bacterium
CCCCAGGTATACCCAACCCAGCCCGATGCAGATCCCCACCGCCAGCGCCGCTCCGGCGAGGCCCGCGAGCCGCGTCCAGATGGGGCCGCCACGCCGGCACGCCACCGCCGCGCCGCCGGCCAGCACGTAAAACCAGATTTCGTACCCCAACGTCCACAGAGCCGCGTTGGCCACCGGCTTGGAGATGCCGCTCACGTCCTGCAAACCGACGAGGCAGACGGCGTATTGCAGCGGGTCCGGGGAGCCGTCGAGGCTGCGCACGACCGCCAGCGTGAACAGCAGCGCCGGAATGAGAGGCACGTACACGCGCGAGAGCCGGTCGGCGGCGTAGGCGGCGGCGTCGAACCGACCCGCGCGCACCTTCTGGATCGCAGAGCCGCCGACCAGCCAGCCGCTCAGTACGAAAAACACCACCACCGCCTGCCGGCCCAGCGAGCTTAAAGAGATAAAGACCGCGAGCGCCGGCGACCCCTCGTCGCCCAGGTACGAGGTGAGCCCGTACCAGTTGAACGCGCGCACGTGGTCGGCCAGGACGACGAACGCCGCGCCGAACCGCAGCCAATCAACCCAGTACAGGTGGCGCTGTTCCCGGGAAACGGCGAGGGCGGCGGGAGCGGAAACGGACGACATGGGAGGATCGTTCAGAAGCAATTCGCTGCCAGAAACGGCTTACCGGGCGGGGGCCAGCCGTTCGCCTTCCGCCGTCGGCAAACGGTTCTCCGGCGGAGCCGCCGACGCCAGTTTCGCGCGCAACCAGCGGCGGGCACGGGGCGTCTGGCGTTCAAAGAGCGCGTACATCACCAGCGCCACCGCCAGGCAGATCACGACCCAGGAAACCGCGTGTGTCACCGAGCCGAACGTCCATTTCGGCTTGACCGGTCCCAGGTCCGTGCGCAACGCCACGATCACCGGGTAGTGCGTCAGATAGAGCGTGTACGAAAACGCCGCCAGCGGGGTGCCGGCCCATTCGATCCACCGGCCCGCGCGGGACCGTGGCGCGGCGGAAACCAGCGAGGCGATGAGCGCCAGCGCGCCGGCGGAGACCATCCATTGGGCGACCTCGCTGGGCGGCAGCCATTCGTCGACGGCCGGCGGGACGGGCGGAAGGACGTCCTCGTTGAGCTGGTAGATCACCGTGCCAGCCGCCATGAAAAGCAATCCCCCCGCCGCCGTCCACGGCCGGCCGGCCGGCCGGATGCGGTCGCGCAGCCAGTAGCCCGCCGCGCCGATCAGCCAGCAAACGAGGTACGCCCAGCTCAGCTCGACGCACACCCACGCCGCGAACGCCGCGACCGCGCCGCCCGCGAGCCGTTGCCACGGCATGCTCGCGCGCCGGAACGCCACCGCCGCGCCGCCGGCCAGCACGTAAAACCAGACCTCGAAGCTCAGCGTCCACAACGGCGCGTTGCCGCCCGGGGCCTTGACCGCTCCGACGCCCTGCCAACTGACGAAACAGGCGGCAAATTCCTTCGGTTTGATGGGGCTCTCGATCACCCGCAGGATGGCGAGGGTGAGCAGCAACGCCGGAATGAGGGGCACGTACACGCGCGAGAATCGGTCGGCGGTGTAAGCGGCGGCGTCGAACGTACCGGCGCGCACCTTGCGAATCGCGTTGCCGCCGACCAGCCAGCCGCTCAGCACGAAGAACACCGCCACCGCCTGCCGGCCCAGCGAGAACAGGGAGATGAAAACCGCCCGCGCCGCCGGGTGCTCGAAGCCCGAGTAGCGGTCGAACCCCAAAAAGTAAAACGCCCGCGTGTGATCGAGCACGACGGCGAGCGCCGCGCCGAACCGCAGCCAGTCGACCCAATACAGGCGCGCCCGGTCGGCGGTTTGCGCGGAGGAGAGATCGGCAGGCATGATCGCCTTCTGTGATGAGCAGGTTTGCTGCCGGGCATCACGAACAAGGCTCTGACCATTGAACCGCGCCTTTCACGGCAGCGCCCGCACAACGCCGCGCCTTCGAGCCGGCCTCCAAGCGTCGAAAGAGAGTACGCGCGCCTTGGCCGCCCGGTACGGCCTGAACCCGAAGACGCTCGCCAAGTGCGCAGGCGCACCGACACGGCGGATGCTCCGATGGGAAAAGACCCTTCCACGTTTGCCATCAACCCGCACCACCTCATCCCGGGACCGTACACCTGGAACTTTCTTCCAAAATTTTCGCCGAAGCCCGTTACACCGGTTCCTCACATCGCGGCGGGAGGTTCGCAACGCGCTTACGGCAAAAGGAAGTTGTACTCGTCCTAACGGATCTCACTCCAGGCCTGTTCGTCGAGAGGCCGACCGGGAAACAGGGGGATGTCGGTCGGTGTAAATCTGACCCGCACCCGAATCGCGGAGCGCCCGGCGGTGAGGTCGCGCGGGACCAGGAACTCGTCGTCGCGGAACCGGCGGTTGGAAGTTTGCGCGGTATGCACGGGCCGCGTCCAGTTCTCCCTTGGAATTGGAGTAAACGCAGGTGTTCGAGCCCGCGAGATACAAGACGCCGGCGGGCTTCCAATCCTCGCTGTCGGTGTCGGCGCTGAACACTTCGGCTCGCTGGTTCGGGAATAGGTAATCGAGCTTGCGGCGGAGCATCACCCTGCCGTTCCCCGGATCGGTCCTCAGCACGAACTCCGACGTGCCGACCGTCCTGCGGCCGTGATCGACATGCGC
>CALMVM010000470.1:2665-9721 GCA_937873255.1 uncultured Verrucomicrobiota bacterium
GCGCCGGGTAGGTCTCGGGGGGAGGGGTGTCCGGTCGGCTGTCCCGCGATTTCCAGCCGGCCAGCCCGGCGTCGGTCGCGGGAGCGATCTTCCCCTTCGCGGCGCTCGGCCTGGACGCATCGATCACGATTTTGTCCGCGCCGGGCGAGGGGGCCGGCGCGGAGGCTTCGGGCAGGGTCTTCCGCGTGGCGCTCAACCAGATCGCCTGAAGGTAATGGCGCGACCACCGTGTTTGAATAGTAACCCACGCTGGCTGGTGAACCATCGAAAGGCACGTACCGCGCGCTCCATTGGATTGCCTTGATCTCGCTTTCCCTGTTGCCGACCAATTCGATCTTTGCCGAACGAAAAACAGCATCGGAAAATAGCAGGTCAGATACACGTAATCGGCGTCGAAGATGAATACCGAATCAGGTGCCGGGTGGATCGGGTCGGCGGTCGCGGTTTCCTCGACCAAATGCTCGTGCCATCGACCACGTAGCGCCACGGGCTGCCGTGCCAGTGGTTGTAACGCGCGAAGGTGATGATGCCCTCGCCCTCCAGTTCCAGAACGACGTTGTCGTCGTCCGCCAGTTGATAGAGAAAATGGCTGGCGTCCGGTCCCTCGTGGCCGCCTTTGCGGTCGTAGGTGCTGCGCAGGTAGGCACGCATGCCCACCCGTTGAAGAGGCCAGTTTCCCATTGGCGGTAGGCGTCCAGTCCCACCGGGATCGGCGGCGGCTCACCGGCCGCGAGGTTCGGGGGCCACGCCGCCAGGAGCGCCACGATGCTCCCGGCCAAAACGAGGTCAGGGCGTTTATTTACATGGGAGGGAGGCACCGTGACATTGGAGGGTCAGCATCAAGGGACCCCGACGGCAAGGGAAGTTTTTGTTACGAGGAGGCCGCGGGTGCGCTCTTGCGCGGGGGCAAGCGCAGGCAAGCCGTTTTCGGGGCGGTCGAGGTAGAAGTAGCAGTAGCTCGACCAATCATCCTGCCGCTTGAAAAGGAGGAAGTTGCCGGCGGTGGATTTCATGTCCACCGGCTGGCCCGCTGGCGCGATGCCGGTGAGTTGCAGCCCGGCTTCGCCGATCCGTTGACGAGCGGAGTCCTCGCGCCGCCGATCTGCTGAAAGGTCACCCGCACCTCGCGCTGGAAGTAGACCGGATCGGGCACGTAATAACGATAAAAGGCGTACCGAGCATTTTCCCCGTCCGCGAGGTGGCAGCCCTGGTAGAGATGCCCGTATTGCCCCTGCCCCCACGCGGTGCCGATGGAATCCTCGGTGCCGGTGCCGGCCAGGGTGGGATGCGTGGTATCCCCGTCGAGGAATAACTTGCACTCGCCCTCGCCCCACCAGGCGTCGAGGCATGTTTTGGTGTCCGCGATGACGCCGATCGTGCTCTATCCGGCCACCAGCCTCCACCGCGTCGAACCCGTCACGCGCGGCGCGCGCACCTGTTCGTTTTTCTGGATTCAGAGCATGGTCCGCGACGACGGACGGCACGCGCTGCTCTTCGATCTCGACACCGGCATCCAGCGTCTCGGCGCGGATCACCCCGACCATCCTTCCGCCGTGGTGCTCACCGGCGTTTACCACAAACTGCTGCGGCAATGGGCGGAAGTTTCCTGACGGCCGAAGCCAGCGACCTGATGCAGCGGGGCATTGCCTTGCTCGCTGCCGATACACCCGAGGGTCTGTCGGTGTCCCTGGCGTGTTTCGACGCCGCCATCGGCCTGCGCCGCCGCCTGTTCACGCCGGGCGATCACGGCGCGGCCTATCTGCTGGCGGCAAGCTGGATGAACCGGGGCGACGCCCTGTCGCGGCTCGGTGGAGAAGTCCGTCTGGCGGAAGCGATCCGCTCGTACAACGAGGTGCTGGACGTGTTGCGCGATGCTCCCCCCGACGCCGATCCACTCTACCGCCGCCGCCGCCACGCCATCGCGTGGATGAATCGGGGCCTGACCTTACAGGCGCAAGGCACCGGGGTGGCGGCCGTGGCGGCCGTCGAATCGCTCGCGCGGGCCGTCGCCGTGACGCGCGGTTGGCCCGAGCACGCGCTGCTGCTGACGGGCGTTTTGGTCAACCACGCCAAGGCGCTTCTCATCGTGCAACCTCCCCGCGCGGCGGAAGCGCGCGCGTCGGCGGTCCACGCGCTGGAGAACGTCGCGGAGATCGAAATGCAATCCCCGCCCGCCGCCGAAATCCACCTCAAGGCCCAGATCCTCCTCTGTCGCGCCGCCGAGACCTCGCTGACCACAAACCCGGATTCGGATGAGTCGCGCGAACTGCTCAGCGTTGGGGCATCGCGCCGTCGGTGGCGTTCGGGCTCGGCACGCCGACGCAACTCAACATCAGCTATCGGCACCTCGACCAGAACAACACGCCGGATTTCGGCATCCCCTGAGTCACCGCGACGAACGTCCCGCTCACGCCTTACCGCAACCTGCCCGCGCCGGTGAGCTACAGCAACTATTACGGGCTCAACCAGAGCGACTTCGAGTTCCTGCGCACGGACGAACTGGAGGCGGTGCTCTCCCATGATTTCGGCCGCGACCTCAACGTGCGCGACACCTTCCACGCCGGGCGCAACTATCGGAATTCCATCATCTCCGCGCCGCGCTTCATCAGCAACGCGAGCACGGACATCAACCGCGAATTCCAGTCGCGCGACGAGGTCGATACCGTGCTCACCGATGAGATCGACCTGACCTGGCGGGTGATGACCTTCGGGCTCAAGCACATCGTCATCGCCGGCTTCGAGTACACGCGGCAGGGCTTCGAGAATTACCTGCGCGCGACCCCGGTCACGCCGTTGGCGAACCTCTACAACCCGAACCCCAACGACCCATTCGTGGGCAGGGACGGCCGCACCGGCGCGAGGAACTACGGCGCGACCGATACGTATGCGGTTTACCTGTTCGACACGATTGAAATCGGCAGGCACTGGCAGGTGTCGGACGGGGCGCGGTACGACTATTTCAGCCAGCAGCACAACCTCCAGCCCGTCACGGGTGCGACGACGACCATCGGGCGGCTCGACCGGCCGGTGAGTTGGCGCGGGGCCCTGCTTTACAAGCCGGTCGAGATCGGCTCGATTTACTTCGGCGCGGGCAGTTCCTCCAATCCGTCCGGCGAGGACATCACGTTGACGACCGCCACCGGCAAGCTCGAACCCGAGCACACCACCGCCTACGAGTTCGGCACGAAGTGGGATCTGTTGGACCGACGCCTCTCGCTCGACGCCGCGCTTTTTTACACGCTCAAGGATAACGCGCGCACTCCCGGCGCGACCCCGACCGATCCGGTCACGGTGCTGGAAGGCGAGCAGCAGGCGCGCGGCCTCGACATCGAGTTCAAGGGGAAGCTGACCCAAAATTGGGAAGTCATCGGCGGGTACACCTACACGCAGTCGAAGATTATCGATTCCAACACGCCGGCGAAAGTCGGCAGCAAATTACCGGGCGTCGCGGACAATACCTTCACGCTCTGGATGACCTACGGTCCGCCGCGCGGTTTCGAGGTCGGTTTCGGTGCGCAGTACATCGGCGAGCGTTACGCGAATCCGATCAACACGCGCCTGGCCGATGCGTTCTACACGTTCGATGCGATGGTTGCCTGGCACGTCAACAAGCACCTCACCCTGCGCGTGAACGTTTATAATTTCACCGACGAGCAGTACATCGGCGCGTTGCACATCCAGGGCAGCTATGGGCATTTCTTTCCCGGCCCGCGCCGGTCGGCGATCCTGACGGCCAGCCTGCTTTTCTGAACGGGTCTCCCGTGGAAGGCTAGGTGCGCGCCACGTACACCGTGCTGCAGGATTCGCGTTCCAGAAGCGGGTTGTGAAAGGAAACCACGTGAGCCTCGGCCGTCCGGAACACCCCGCGCAATGCCGCCACGAAAGGCTCATCCGGCGGGTCGTCGGACCAGAGCGCGAAGACGCCGCCGGGCTGCAACTGCGCGGCGAGTCCACCGAGTCCGGCAGGTTCGTAGAACGCTCCGTGCCGGGCGTGCAGCAGGTTGCGCGGCGAGTGGTCGATATCGAGCAACACCGCGTGAAACTTCCGTCCCGGTTGCGCCGGGTCGAAGCCCCGCCCGCTTGCCGCCAACGCAAAGAAATCGCCGTGCACGAAACGGCAGCGCGGATCACCCGTCAGCTCGGAGCCGAGCGGGACCAACCCACGCTCGTGCCACCCGATGACCGCTTCCAGCGCCTCGACGACGATCAATGAATGCACGGTCGGGTGCTTCAAGGTCGCCTGCGCGGTGTAGCCGAGGCCCAGACCGCCGACCACGACATCCAACTCCGGCGCGTCCAGTCTGGCCAACCCGAGATTGGCCAAGGCCACCTCGACCTCGTGGAAAAGGCTCGACATGAGGAAGGCGTCGCCGAGCTTCACCTCGTAGACCTCCAGGCCGTCGAGCGCCGCCACCCGGCGGCGGCGCAGCGTCAGTTCGCCGAGGGGCGTCTGGCGGTAGTCGAGTTCGGCGAAGCTGGCGCTCATGGCGGGTGGACGGCCGACGCGGCGCGGCTCCGGGGAAGGTCAGATCTTTGCCAGAGCCGTGGCGAGGTCCGCGCGCAGATCGTCCACGTTCTCCACGCCGACGGACAGGCGCACGAGGGTATCGCTGATGCCCAGGGCGGCGCGCTGTTCGGGCGGGATACTTCCATGGGTCATGAGCGCGGGATGCTCGATCAGGCTTTCCACGCCGCCAAGACTTTCCGCCAGGGCAAACAGGTGCGTGTTCTCCAGGAAACGGCGCGCGCCGGCCAGGTCGGTGTCAAGCGTGAGGGTGATCATGCCGCCGAAGCCGCCTTGCATCTGGTGTCGGGCCAGCGCGTGTTGCGGGTGGCTTTCCAGCCCCGGATAAAAGATGCGCGAGACCTGGGGCTGCGCTTCGAGCCAGCGGGCGAGGTCGAGGGCGTTGGCGCAGGTGCGTTCCATGCGCAGGGCGAGGGTCTTCAGCCCGCGCAGGGCGAGGAAGCTATCCATCGGCCCGAGCACGGAGCCGACGGCGTTCTGGATGAACGCGAGGCGGTCGCCCAGTTCCTTGTTGCGCGCGTCGTCCACGACCGCCACGCCGCCGACCATGTCGGAATGGCCGTTGAGATACTTGGTGGCCGAGTGGACGACCACATCGCAGCCGAGTTCGAGCGGACGCTGGAGGATCGGGCTGGCGAAGGTGTTGTCAGCGACTGCGAGCGCGCCGTGTTCGTGCGCGAGCCGCGCAACGGCTTCCAGGTCGCTGAGCTTGAGCAGGGGATTGGTCGGCGTTTCGACCCAGACCATCTTCGTCTCGGGCCGCAGAGCGGGCAGGAGGTTCTTCGGGTTCGTCAGATCGACGAAGGAAAAACTCAGGTTCGACGAGTGTTTCCTGACCCGCTCGAACAGCCGGAACGTGCCGCCGTACAGGTCGTCGCTGGCAACGACGTGGCTGCCGGCAGAGAGGGTTTCGAGCACCGTGCCCATCGCGGCCAATCCGGAGGAAAATGCGAACGCGCGCGTGCCGCTCTCCAGATCCGCCACGCAACGCTCGAAGGCCGAGCGCGTCGGGTTGATGCTGCGCGCGTAGTCGTAGCCTTTGTGAACGCCCGGACTCTGCTGCACGTACGTGCTCGTCTGATAGATGGGCGGCATGATGGCACCCGTCGATGGGTCGGGCTCCTGCCCGGCGTGAATGACGCGGGTGGCGAGGGATTGCTTGTTCATGAGAATTGGAGGCGCAGGTAGGACAACAAATCGGAACGCGTGATGAGGCCCAGGAAACGGTCGCCGTCCATGACGATGGCCACGCGTCCACGGTCGAAGACCTGGAGCAGATCGTCGATGCCGGCGGCGGGCGAGAGCGTTTCCAGCCGGTCGGTCATCGCCGAGCGCACCAGCGCGCGGAAATGCTCGGGGTCGGCGTGGACCTTCACGAGAATGTCGGACTCATCCAGGATGCCCGCAACGTGGCCCTGCGCGTCCACGACGGGCAGTTGCGACACGTCGGCGGCGCGCATTCGCTTGAACGCCGTCCCGAGCGTGTCCTCCGGGCCGACCGCGATGACCTCGCCCGCCTCGTAGCGATGCAGGATCAGGTCGCGCAAATCGCCCTGGGTCGTGCGGCGGATGAAGCCCTGCTCGGCCATCCAGAAGTCGTTGTACATCTTCGACAGATATTTGTTGCCGCTGTCGCAGATGAACGTCACCACGCGCTTGGGCCGGGTTTGCTCGCGGCAATACCGCAACGCCGCCGCCAGCAGCGTGCCGGTGGAGGAGCCGCCCAGGATGCCCTCCTTGCGCAGGAGTTCGCGCGCGGTGGCGAAGGATTCCTCGTCCGTGATGGAATACGCCGCCTTCACGCGCGAGAGGTCGGCGATGTCGGGGATGAAATCCTCGCCGATGCCCTCCACCGACCAGCTCCCGGCCTCGCCGAGCGTGCCGTTTTGGATGTACGGCGTCAGGATCGAGCCGGCCGGGTCGGCCAGGACCATTTCCAGGTCGGGCTGCACGCGCGCGAAGAAATTGCTCAGGCCCGTCATCGTGCCGCTGCTGCCCACCCCGCAGACCACCGCGTCGAGGTCGTGGCCGGTCTGGTCCCAGATTTCGGGGCCGGTGCTCGTCTCGTGGGCGAGCGGGTTGGCGGGGTTGCTGAACTGGTTGACGTAGAAACCGCCGGGAATCTCCGCCGCCAGCCGCGCGGCGATGTCCTGGTAATACTCCGGGTGCCCGCGCCCCACGTCGGAGCGGGTCAGCCGCACCTCCGCGCCGAGCGCGCGGACGTGGCTGATTTTTTCCTGGCTCATCTTGTCGGGGATGACCAGAAGCGCGCGGTAACCCTTGGCCGCGGCGACGAGCGCCAGGCCGATGCCGGTGTTGCCCGCCGTGGCCTCGACGACCGTGCCGCCGGGTTGGAGGCGGCCGTCGCGTTCGGCGGCCTCGATCATCGCCAGGGCCACGCGGTCCTTGATGGAGCCGGTGGGGTTCTGGTTTTCGAGTTTGACGAACAGCCGGCAGACGCCGGTGTCCATTCGGGTGATCTCGACCAGCGGCGTGTTGCCGATGAGCGCGAGGACGGCGGGGAGCGGGTG